>JAIVJM010000100.1 GCA_020199995.1 Acidobacteriota bacterium
GCGTCAGTGGGCGAAGCCGCTCGGCGAAGGCGTCTACGAGATCAGCTTCACGCCGCCGCAGCCGGGCGTCTACATGATCTTCTTCCGCATCCCGTCGCTCGGCATCGAACTTCGCCAGCTGCCGCCCGTTACTCTGAACGCCAGGTAGTGATGGCGGCGCCGATGGGTGTTTTCCAGAACTACAAGCGCATGCCGCGCGGCTTGTTGGTCGCGGACAGGAGCCTGCGCGAGACCGCGCCCGGCGTCTACCGCGCGACCGTGAGGCTCCCCGCCGCGGGCTCTTACGACGCGCCGCTGCTCCTCGACTCGCCGCGCCTCGTCAACTGCTTCGAGTTCGCCGTGTCTGAGAACCCGGCGATCAAAAAAGCCGCGAGCCTCCCCGTCCGCGTCGAGTCGTTGACGAAGGTCGAGACGATCAAGGCGGGCGAGTCGTTTCAGTTCCGCTTCAGAGTCATCGACGCGCAGACCAACCAGCCGAAGTCGGACTTGCAAGACGTGCAGGTGCTCGCCTTCCTCGCGCCCGGCATCTGGCAGCAGCGTCAGTGGGCGAAGCCGCTCGGCGAAGGCGTCTACGAGATCGCCTTCACGCCGCCGCAGCCGGGCGTCTACATGATCTTCTTCAGCGTCAGGTCGCTCGGCATCAGCTTCCAGCAGCTTCCACACGTCACGCTGGCTGCCAAGTAGGTGGGCGGTGGCAGCGCACGACGGCGTCGGGATAGACTCGCGCCGCATAACCGCGAAGACTCCGAAGCGCGAGCCTTCGACCGTTCAAATTATTCAAAGGAGTAGCGACCATGTCCGCATCGATCCGACGGATAAACAGTCCTCACACTTCCGGCGTCCGCGCGTCGGCGACGCGCGCCGCGCTCGCGACCCTCTGCCTCGCGTGTCTTGCGCCCGCGGCGTTGGCTCAGGGACAACAGGCTCAAACGAAGCCGCCCGCGCCCGCGCAGCCGCAGAGCGCGAAGCCCGCGGGCGAAGGGCAATCGGCGATGCAGAAGTATTTCACAGACGTGGAGCTGCTCACGCAGGACGGTAAGACGGTGCGGCTCTACAGTGACCTGCTCAAGAACAAGGTCGTCGTGATCAACGCCTTCTTCGCGACCTGCACCGGGATCTGCCCGCCGATGAACCGCAACCTGGAGAGGGTGCAAGAAGCTTTCAAGGATCGTGTGGGCAAAGACCTCTTCATCATCTCGATCACGGTCGATCCCACGACCGACACGCCGGAGCGTTTGAAGGAGTACGCGGCGAAGTTCCATCCCGTCCCCGGTCGCCTCTTCGTGACGGGCAAGAAGGAGAACGTGGACTGGGCGCTCTACAAGCTCGGTCAGTACGTCGAGGACAAGAACTCTCACACGTCCGTCCTCATCATCGGCAACGAGCGCACGGGTCTCTGGAAGAAGGCTTTCGCGATGGCGAAGCCGGAGGAGATAGTCCAGATCGTCCGCACCGTCCTCGACGACAAGGGCGCGGGCGGCAACTAGATCGAACCGACCGCTGGATGAATCGATGAAGATACCGGGTGTGAATGCGGCGAACTCTCAAGCGCGGCTCTTCGCGCTGCTCGCCGTCCTCTGCGCGCTGTGCTCGCTCTCCGCCCGATCCCCTCGACGCGCGACGGCGCAAACGCAGCCGCAGCCGACGCCCGCGCCACTCACGGAGCAGGAGCGGCGCGGCAGGGCGATCTACCTGCGCGGCGAGAGCGCGTCGGGGCGCGAGTTGAGGGCGACGCTCGCGTGCGGGATCGACCTCCCCGCCTCGGCGATGACGTGTGCGAACTGCCACGGCGAGCGCGGCGAAGGGAAGACCGAGGGCGGCGTCACAGCCGGGAACCTCCAGTGGTCGAACCTCACGAAGCCCGACGGGCACACTCACACGGACGGGCGCAGGCACGGCGCGTTCGACGCGGCGTCGTTCGTCCGCGCGACCGTCGAGGGGATCGACCCGGCGGGGAACAAACTCCAACCCGTGATGCCGCGTTACGAGTTAGCGGCGGAGGACGCGGCTGACCTCGTCGCGTACATCAAGCGCGTCGAGACGGCTCGCGAGCCCGGCGTGACGGACGCGGCAATCGGCGTCGGCATGTTAGTCCCCGCGAAGGGCGCGCTCGCGGAGACGGGGCAGGCGATGCGCTCGACCGTCGCGGCTTACTTCGAAGACCTCAACAGCCGCGGCGGTATCAACGACCGGAAGATCGAGCTGAGAGTCGCGGAGGCGGGTGACACGCCCGCCGCCACGTCGGCTAACCTCGAACAATTCGTCGCGGGCGGGCAGGTCTTCGCGCTCGTGAGCAGCATGACGGCGGGCGCTGACAGGGAGATCGCTTCCGCCGCCGCCGCGCGGGGAGTACCACTCGTCGGCGCGATCTCGCTCACGCCGCTGGCGGACGTGCGCGCCAACCGGCAGGTCTTCTATCTGACGCCCGGCGTCGCCGAACAGTCACGCGCCCTCGTCAACTTCGCCGCGCGGAAGTTCGACAAGACGGCGCGCTCCGCCGTCGTCTACACGCAGGGCGACACCATCTCGACGATCTCCGCGGAAGCGGTCGAGGCGCAGAGCAAGTTGATCGGATGGTCGCCGCCAACGCGCGTCGCCTCGAAGCGTGGACTGCCCGACCCGTCGGCGGCGCTGGCGGCGGCGGTCGCCGAGTTAAAGAACGCGGACACGCGGGTGGTCTACCTCTTCGGCGCGGACGCGGCGGCGCTGCTCGCCGAAGCCGCGAAGCTCGGGTGGTATCCGCAAGTCTACCTGCTCGGGGTGACGGCGGGCGCGGGCATCCTGGACGCGCCCGCGGGCTTCAAGGACAGAATCTTCCTCGCGTTCCCGACCGTTCCCTCCGACATCACGCCCGCGGGCTTAGCCGACTACCGCGCGCTCGCGCAGAAGTACGCGCTCGCCTCCGATCACGTCGCCGCGCGACTCTCCGCGCTCGCGGCGGCGCGCGTCTTCGTCGAGGGGCTGAAGCGCGCCGGTCGCGATCTCACGCGCGAGAGGCTCGTCGCCGCGCTCGAAGGGCTCTTCGACTTCGAGACGGGGCTCACGCCGCGCGTGACCTTCAGTCCCAACCGCCGCGTCGGCGCGCTCGGCGCATACGTCGTCGGCGTGGACTTGGAGAAGAAGCAGTACGCGGTCGCGAGCGGCTGGATCGGGTCGGAGCGCTGACGCTGAAATGAGACCGCGTCCCTGACGCGAAAGGTTCGAGGAGAACGGATCATGCGTAGAATAATTTTCTTCACGTGGTCGCTCGCCGCCGCGGTGACGCTCGCCGCCGGGGGCGGCGCGAAAGTGGCGGCGCAGAAGGCTAAAGCCAGCCCCGCCGCTCAGGCGCGCGAACGCGCCGATAGCCTGCCCGACGTCGAGGTGCTCGATCAGGACGGCAAGTCCACGCGCACCTACGGGCTCGCCAGGCCCTCGCAATTAGTCCAGATCATCACGGGGGGGGCGGACGACAAGTGAGCGGCGCGAAGTGAGCCGCGCTAAAAACCAAGAGGGGCGGGATCGTTGATCCCGCCCCTCTTGGTTTTTAGCGCGGAGACTCCCGCGGGCTCAGTCCTTAGAGGGATTTGATTTGTCACATAGCAGGGATTTGATTCTTCCCGATTTTCGGCATTTCGGGGGATTTGAATCGTCCCCGGCATTGAAGTGTCTCTAAGTTGTTGATTCTCAGTCCGAGATTTTCCTCACCCACAAATTAAAGTTGTGAACTGGAGCCGAGTGGGAAGGCTGTAGTCTCGGAGTTTGAGACACTAAAATTGTGAACCAGAGCTCTTAGTGAAGCTCTCCTATCTAATGATAACACTGTTTTGCAAACTTGTGAATATCTCTCGATGTGTAGGAGTAACCAAATTCCGAGTCGGATGATGCAACAAAAGCAGCTTTGATGAGCAGGCTTAACTTGCTGAGGGCAAAGCCCAGTCTCAAGTTCAGTCTCGGTTGCTTGCCCTCGCCCATCTACTCAAATTTAGTCGCTCCTCGGCCTTAAAGATGGTGCGCTACTTAGGAGATTCTAGAAATTAACACACAATATTTGATCACGTTCGGCCCACATATCTAATTTTATCAGTTTCATTGCCATAAGGTTGGATTCTTGACAGGTTTCAAACCCTGATCTCAGTCAAGATACGCTAACAGGGCTCGTCGTGTTATGAGGTTACGAATTGGAGATGATGCGCGAATCAAGAATCCGCCTTGAAGATTATATGCAAAAGCAAGAAGAGACAGCCGAGGCATTAGCGCTGGGTTATCGGAAAGGTAGTGTGGTCGAGGCGAAGGTGTTACTGGTGAAATCCTTCGAGGCAGTCGTTGAGTTAGACCACAACGCAATAGGCATTATTCGCAACCGTGAATTGTCATGGGGGAGAGAGCCGGAGCACGCGCGTGAGGTCGTTCAGAAGGGCCAGAAAATCAAAGTCATGATCCTCGGCATGGATCGAGACAAGCAGCGTCTAAAGCTAAGCCTTAGGCTGGCTGAGAGAGACCCCTGGAGAGATATCAGACGGCATTACAAGATCGGGCAGACGGTGCGCGGCAAGGTAACAGGACTTTTGAGTAAGGTTGCTTTCGTGGAATTGGAACAGGCAGTCGAGGGCTGTGTGCCACTGCGTGAAGTTTGCACGTCTCCGCCGGATCGCGTGGATAAGATCATCTGGATCGGCGATACGATAGAGGCCATTATTACACATCTAAAGCCCGGCGCGCGGCGTGTCGTGCTGAGTATAAAGAAGCGCTTGGCCCAACTCAGACAGCATCGAGAGCTGGCGCTGCATAGACGGCTGTATCTGAAGAACCCCAACCATGGCGGAGCCCCGCTGATCGAGTTGCTTAGCGATGAGGGGAGGCTAGCCCTGCTAAGCTTTATCAAGGGGCGGAGAGAGGTCGTCAATGAAACAGAGGAAAGGCGCGAGAACGCGCACACCGAGTTAGCCTCACGCATGAAGAGGGTTTTGATTGCAGACGACGACGCAAGCTTTAGAATCTCGCTCCAATGCCTTCTGAAACGGCTCGGTCATGAGGTCGAAGCAGTAGATAGCGCGGAAAAAGCTGTGGGCCTGTGCGCCGAGAGGCGATTCGACTTGGTGCTAATGGATTTAAGTTTCCCGCGCGGCAGCATAGGCGGGCTGCGGGCCACGCGCGACATCGCCCTGATTAACCGCGGCGTCCCCGTCCTCATCCTCACGGGCCTCGTCAACTCGTATCCGCATGAAGACATAGCTGCGAGGGCGAAGTCGGCGGGGGCAAAAGGAATCCTGCTCAAGCCCGTTGACTTGCGCTCTCTTACTCATCAGATGACCTCGATCGTAGAGGGCCGGGACTGCTGGGATGCTGAGCCTTCGGTCGGCAGTGCAGGGGCGATCTCTTACTTGAGCCCGCGTTCGGTCTCCTCGCCCTCTCACGTGGATTTCCAAAGGGCGGTCAACCGTGAACTGCTGAAGCTCCAACGCGAGACCGAAGCGACGGCCTGCGTGCTTTTCCAAATGACCCTGAGCACGCGCGTCGTAAGGGTTTTGGCAAACACCGGCACCCCTCTCACGGGGTACGAGGCGAAGAAATACACTCTCCAGTCGACTCCGATTTACGAGGTGATCCGACAAGGGATGGAGGTGTTCGAGGAAGACACCTCGCGCAACCCTTGGAAGTTCAAGTACCTGAACCTCGTCAATTATGCGTCGTGCATCGGCGTCCCCGTAAAAACCTTCGGCCAGACCCGCTACGGGGTGTTCCTCTTCCATAATGAGAAAGGGCACTTCACCCGTGAGCATCTGACGCAGGCCCGGGTCGCCACCATGCTGATCAGGGCGGTCATAGACCGCGAAGAGATCGTGAGGGTCATCCAGCGGGCGCAGCCACTGATCTTCGCCGGCCAGATCGGCTCGATGCTGATACACGAGCTGAACAACAGGCTGAGCAGCGTCCTGAACTATACGGAGACTTTGCTCGTGGAGCACGAGGCCATAGAGAAAGATATCTCCGAGGCGATAGACCCGAGGCTCCGCAGCCGAATCCGGACGTGCGTGCAAAATCTGGAGAACAACACCAGAGCGATGGAAAAGATCACCAGCCTCTACCTCGGCCTGATGAGCGTCGAGAGGCGGGAGGCAGGGTCAACGAAGTCGTGCAGCACAGCTTAAGTGTGCTTGAGCCGGTGGCGAAAATGCATCACGTCGAAATCTTCGCTGACCTGGAGGAGGAACTCCCGGCGACCGTCGCCGTCAGCAGTTGGCTGGAGCAGGCGTTCGTCAACGTGATGCTTAACGCGATCCAGAACATTCACCTGTCACAGGGAGGCGGCGAGCTTGACGTCCAGAGCCGGTTCATGAAGCACGACGGCGCGTTGGCGATTCAGGTACTATTCACCGACAACGGGCCCGGGATTCACGGTCAGCATTTGGAGCACATCTTCGATCTGGGCTTCTCCACCCGGCAGGAGGGAACCGGCCTCGGCCTCTTCACCACGCGAGGGCTCGTCGAAGCCATGGGTGGTAAAATCAGCGTGTGTGAAAGCGTCATGCTCGTTGGCACCACTTTCCTCATCGAACTCCCCCTCCTAGTCCCCTCAGTGGAGGACGGCACTCAATGAACGACGCGCCCATCCGCATCCTCTTCGTAGACAACCAGGTTGACGCGCGCGAGTGGCTCGCGGAGTGGCTGCATCGCGTCCACAAGTTCGAGGTTGACACGGCCAGCGACAGCACCGAGAGCATCAGGCTGGTGCAGGAGGCGCGGGGCAACTACGACGTCATCCTGATGGACTTGTTGCTCGACAGGGGCAGCGACGGGATTGAGACGATGAAGGTAATTCGCGGCCTCTACCCACGGGTTGAGACGATCATCATCACAGGTTTTGGATGCGTGGACGATGGCGTGAAGGCCATGCAGGCCGGGGCCTACAGGTACGTCCTCAAGCCCCTGAACAAGGAGGAACTCGTCGTCTACATCCGCCACGCGGCGGAGCGGCGGAGGTTGCTGTCGGAGGCTTCGCGCTCCAAAGTTTATGAGACGTTCTCCGCTCTCCGGATGGGCCTTGACCCCAACACCGTCATGCACCGCTTCGTCGAGAAGCTGAGCGGGCAATTCAACCTCACGACCTGCACCATCGCGCTCTTGGACCCGGACAAAACTCATCTGGATGTCGTGGCGGAGAGCGGCCTGGGGCGGAGGGTGGTGAAGTACCTGAAAGATCTGCCGGGAGACGTGAGTAAGGTTCTCGATGAGCACGAGCCCCTTACGATTCCGAATCTGGACAACCGCCTGGACTGGAAGCGGGCGCTGACCCGGCCGGACCTCAAATCCTTCACCATACTGCCGCTGTGTGGTAAGGCGGCAGACCCCATAGGGGTTATTACGATGGGGCGAACCGAGCCCTCCGAGTGGACAGAGGAGGACCTCCATCTGCTCAAAAGTCTTGCGGATCAAGCTGCGGCCGATATCGAAAATGCCCGGCTCGATGAGGAGCGGGAAAACTGGGAGCGGCTGTGGGAGACGCTCGAGCGCGCGCAACTCTTGGAGACGCTCGACCGCGCCTCGTTAGACATCGCTGACCCCTCGGAGGCGAAGGACGTTCTGTTCAAGACGATCCAAGGGGCGACAGAGATGCTTCAAGCCTCGGGCGGGGGCATCTACCTCTTCAAATCGACGAACGAGGACGAGCAACTGACGGTGGAAAAGTCCTACGGCGTGCCACACATGGGTCCTCGCCGTTCACGACACCCGCGAAGGCCGGGAGTTCAGCAGGGCGCAGGAGAACATCCTCCTCCACTTCGGGAAACACGCTGGCGCGGCCTTGGAAAAGGCACGGATGCTCGACGAGCAGAGGCATACCGACAAGTTGATACAGGCGCTGGTGTCGGGGCTAGAGGACGAAGGGCTGCACGATAAGATATTGGAACTGCTGCGCGACCACTTCGAGTACGACTACTGTGCGTTGCTCTTGAGGGATGCGGGCGCGGACGAGCTTTACATCGCTAGTGCGATCAACTTCCCGCCCGACGTGCGGCGGAACACCCGGATCAAAATCAGCGACGGGAAGGGAGTGACCGCGTGGGCGGCCCGGCTTGGTGAGACTGTCGTCGTCCCCGACGTGAGGAAAGATCAGCGGTACATCCCGGGCATCGAGGGTGGGCGCGCCGAGATCGCCGTCCCCCTCATGGTGGGCGATCGGGTGATCGGCGTGCTGGACGTGGAGAGTACAAGGGTGAACGCCTTCACGGCCCACGATGTGCGCATCCTGACGCGGGTGGCGGCGGCCATCGCGGTTCAGATAGACCGCGCCCAGAGCATTGAAGAAGCGAAACGCCAGATGGAACAGTCCACCTTCGTGGACGAATTCATCTCCGATGTCATCGCCGCCGACGGCCTCGAAGGCAAGCTCGAGGTCGTCTCGCGGAATCTGCTCGAAGTAATTTCGGCTGACTTCTGCCTCGTCATGCTTCTCACCCGTGACAGCCACAACCTTCGCGTGCGCGCCGCACACGCACGCCCCGACGCCACATTCAACTGGCACCCGAAGATCGGGGGGCTGTGCTCCATCCTCGCGGATTCCAACATTTCAGAGTCTGTGCTCGGGGCGGATAATAAAATCTTCAAGAGGGGGGAGCCGCTGGGCGAACCACTTCTACAGAATCTCGTCAGGCGACTCGCGCTCGAACAGCCCTTGGACTCGGTGCTGCTGATCCCCCTCAAAGAGGGCGCGAGGTTCGTCGGGCTGTGCATTTTAGGTGAACTGTGCGGGTGTAACGGCGGGATTTTCGGCCAGCAGAGGATACTCCGGGCCGTCACCCTCGCCGACAAAGCCGCCTCCTTCGTGCAGCAGGCCCGCAGGTTCGAGCTCGAGCACCAGCTGAACAAGAAGCTTGAGCACCTGAACAAAGTCGGCAGCGCCATGACCGCCACGCTAAAGCCGGACATGGTGTTGAACCTGATAGACAACTACAGCCGGGAGTTGCTGAACGCCGAAGTCAGTACGACCTTCCTGGTGCGGCGCCCCGGCTTCCTGAGCCTGGCTTCTAACAGCGGCTCCCCGCCCGGCACGGCCGAGATCGGTCTGGAGCTGGAAATCAGGGACGGAGACAAGGCGGGGCTGACCGGCCACATCGCTAAGGTCGGTGAGATCTTCAATAAACACGGCGAGGAGTTGACTAACCACCCGGCGGTGAGAGGCCGAGGCCCCCACGCCCACCTCCCTTCGGGGTTCTGTAAGTCGCTGCTGGCGATACCGCTGAAGCAGCAGGTGGATGAGCGTGAGGAGGTGATAGGGCTGATCAAGGTCGAGAACAAAATGGACATCAACGGGAGGGTGAACACGACGAGCGGTTTCAACGAGGAGGACGTGCAGATACTGAAGATGCTGGGCTCCTTCGCCGTGAACGCGATCCAGAACGCGGATCACTTTGCCTTCGCCACCGCGCTTCAGAGGGTGGCGCAGGTCGTCAACTCATCAATCACCGACTACGGGGAGGTCTTGCAGCGCGTCCTCCTCGAACTCCGCGCGCTGATACCGTTCGACACGGCCTCGATCCAACTCCGTGCGGGGGACACCCTGAAGGTCGGGGCATGCGAGTGGCTCAACGAGGAAGAGAAGGGGAAG
>JAIVJM010000186.1 GCA_020199995.1 Acidobacteriota bacterium
AAGATGTGCTCGTCACCGCGCCGACGGGAAGCGGCAAGACGTGGATCGCGCGCGAAGAGATCAGACGTCTCCTCGCCGCAGGGAAACGCGCGTGGTATACGAGCCCTCTGAAGGCCCTGACCAACTCGAAGTACCACGAGTTCACCGCCGAGTTCGGCGCTGATTCGGTCGGCATCCTGACGGGCGACCGCAAAGAACGCTCGGACGCGCCGCTCGTCGTCGGCACGACCGAGGTCTACCGCAACCAGCTCTTCGACGCGTTGCGCGGCGGCGAGCAGGTCAACGCCGACCTCCTCATCCTCGACGAGGCGCACTATCTCTCAGACCGCGAGCGCGGGCACGTCTGGGAGGAGGCCATTCTTCTGACGCCGCCGCGCGTGCGCCTGCTCCTGCTCTCGGCGACGGTGGGGCGCGCCGAGGAGTTCGCCGACTGGATCGCCGAGGTGCGCGGGACGCGCGTGCGCGTCGTCTCGCGCCCCGGCGCGCGACCCGTCCCCTTGCGCGCCGCCTTCCTCTACCCGGACGGGGGGCTCTCGCCGCTCTTCGACGAAGAGGGGCGCTTCAACAACGAGATCGCGCGCTTCGTGCAGACGGCGAGGGGCTCGGGGAGCGCGGCGCCGCAGCGTGGCGGCGGGCGCTTCGGCGGCCCCGCGCAGCAGCGGCGCGCGGGACTGCCCGAGATGCCGCCCTCGATTCTGCTGGCCGCGCTCAGCTCTTACGACCTGCTGCCCTCAATCGTCTTCCTGCCGACGCGCCGGCGCTGCGACGAAGCGGCGACGGAAGCGGCCTTCGCGCCACGGCGCGAGAGCAATGATGCGGGCCGCCGCGAGGCGCGACGCGCCGTCCTTGAGGAGCTGGCCGAGCAGTACCCGGAAGTGCGCCGCCACCGCCACTGGGACATCGTCCTGCGCGGGGGCGTCGCCTCGCACCACGCCGGACACCTCCCGGCGTGGAAGCTGGCGATTGAGCGCCTGATGAGTGCGGGGCTGCTCGACTCGATCTTCGCGACGGCGACCGTGGCGGCGGGCGTTGACTTTCCGGCGCGCACGGTCGTGCTGGAAAACATCGACGCGCGGACGGGCAACGGCTGGCGGCCATTGACCGCTTCGGAGTTGCAGCAGATGACCGGGCGCGCCGGACGCCGCGGGCGCGACCGCGTCGGCTTCATCGTCGCCGCGCCGGGGCTGCACCAGAACCCGCAGAAGCTCGCGACGCTTTTGCACGCGCCGCCCGACCCTCTGGAGAGCCAGTTCCGCGCCACCTACACGACGCTCCTTAATCTTCTGGATGCCTACGGCACTTTCGCGCAGGTGCGCGACATCGCCGAGCGGAGCTTCGCGCGCCGCGACGACGTCGAAGACCTCACGCAGCTCGAACGAGAACGCGCGGGGGCAGAGCTGCACATGAAAGAGAAGCTTGGGGCCGCCGGGTGCGACCTGCCGCCCGAAATCGTGCGGGGCCTCGAGCGTCTGGCGAGCGCGCGGACGCGCCTTCTGGAAGGCGCGCCGCGGACGCGCGCCGAGACTTACGTCCGCTGGCTCGACCGGGAGGTTGTGCCCGGAAGAATCGTCGGCATCGGTCGCGGGAGCCGCCGCCTCGTCTTCGTCACCGAGCGGCGCGGCGAGGGGCTCGTCGGCGTGCGCGAAGACGGGCGTCGCGCCTCGCTCGCGCTCGAACGCGTCGGCAGAATTTTTGAAGAGACTTACCCGCTCAGAGAGGAGGGGCGCGAGAGTGCCTTCGAGAGCGTCAAGGCGGGCCGGGCCACCCTGCTGCGCGAGCCGCGTCTGCGCGACGCGCGCGCCCCCGCCGAAGAGGCCGTCGAGCTGATTAACGATTTGATGGAGAAATTGTCCGCGGGCGGCGACGGCGGCGAAATCAAAAGCGGCGAGCGCGTGCGCTGCGAGGAGGCGGTGTGGTCGGTCATGCAGGAGGCCGAGACAATCGAGCGCATGGAGCGACGCATCGAGGCTATGCGCGGCGAAGTCTGGCAACCCTTCGAGCGTCGCGCGCGCGTGCTTCATCACTTCGGCTACCTCGACTTTTTCAACGAGCGCGTGACCGAGCGCGGGCGCTGGCTCGCCGATCTCCGCCTCGACCGCCCGCTCCTCGTCGGCGAGGGCATCGAGCGCGGCCTCTTCGCCACGCTCGCCGCGACGCGCGCCGCCGGGCTCATGGCCGCGCTCGCCGCCGACTCGGAGCGCGACTACGGCGAGCTCGAACTCGACGACGCGCTCATCACCGCGCTCGGCAAATTCGACCGCATCGCCTTCGACGTGGCGAACATCGAGTGGCAGCAAGACCTCGAACCCGCGCCCGAGATCAATTTCTCCGCCGCCGCCACCGCCGCGCGCTGGGCCGCCGGGCTGGAGTGGGCAACGCTCGTCCGCCAGACCCGCGCCGAAGAAGGCGACCTCTTCCGCATGCTCTCGCGCACGGGCGAGTCGCTCCTCCAGATCGGCGGCCTCTTTGACACGCACCCCGCCGCCGCCCGCATCGCATCGCAGGCCGCCACCGCCATTCTGCGCGAGCCCGTGCGCTCCGAGGCGATCATTTAGTCCGCGTCTGCCCAATCGCCGCGGACGTCTCGCCGGCCACAAACCTTTGAGCGCGGGTGCGGTCGGTCGCGTCGCGGGCCGTGTGTTAAGATGTGCGGGCGCGGAACGCTTGGAGCGGTTTGGCCGTATGGTTCGTGTAGGAGGTTTTCACGAATGATGGACACAAACGATTCGAGGTACAAGACGGGCAACCCCGTGTGCGACGCGCTGCGCTTTTTGTGCGACGCCTCATTCGCGGTCTTGCCGCGGGACGCGGCGCGCCAGCTCGGCGAGTTTGAGAAAAATCTGTGGGGCGGCTTGCGCTGGTTCGCCGAGAAGAGCGTCGGGCGGATTGACGAGAGCCTGAACGCCGCCGACCGCCTGCGCGAAGAGTGGAGGCGGCGCACCACCCCGCCGACGGAAACGGAGTTATAAGGACTTCGTGTTTGAAAGCCGTCGGCTTCCGGCGGGGAAATCGGCTGAGTGCCAAAGACTGACCGAGGGGCGCTCTAAAATCGAGAAGGGATTTCGGATGCAGGTTCTTTTGGCCGAAGAGTACGGATTTTGTTTCGGCGTCGAGCGCGCCGTCGAGATGGTCGAGGAGGCGCTCGCGGGGGGCGCGACCGTGCGCACGCTCGGGCCGCTCATCCACAACACGCAGGAGACCGAGCGGCTTGAAGCCGAAGGCGTCCGCACCATCGCCACGCCCGGAGAGGTCGAACGGGACGTGACGGCGGTCATCCGCGCGCACGGCGTGACGCCGCAGGTGCAGCGCGATTTGGAGGCGCGCGCCTCGAAGGTCGTGGACGCGACCTGCCCGTTTGTGACCAAGGTCCAGAAGCTCGCCGAGCGCGCCGCCGAGCAGGGCCGAGACGTCGTGGTCGTCGGCAACCCCGACCACCCGGAGATGATCGGCGTCGTCGGCTACGCGCCCGCCAACTCATACGTCGTCCGCGACGCGAGCGAGGTGGCCGCGCTCCCTTGGCTGCACGCGCCGCTCGTCGTCTCGCAGACCACGCTCAAGCTCAACACCTTCCTCGAAGCCGCCGAGGCCGTGCGCGCGCGCTCGGACGCCGAGCCGCAGATCGTCAACACCATCTGTTCGGCGACGCGCGACCGGCAGGACGCCGCGCGCGCGCTCGCCGGGCACGTCGAAGTCTTCTACATCATCGGCGGCAAGCATTCGTCGAACAGCATCAAGCTCCTCGCCGTCTGCCGCGAACAGTGCGAGCGCAGTTACCTCATCGAGACGCCCGAAGAGATCAACCCGGAAGACATCGGCGGCGCGGCGCGCGTCGGCGTCACCGCCGGGGCCTCGACGCCCGACTGGCTCATCAAGCAGGTGGTCGCCCGCCTCCGCGAAATCGGCGCGCGGCAGGAAGCAGCTTAAGAAGGCACAAGTAAAAAGACAAAAGGCAAAAGGGAAGAGACGTTGAATCCTCTTCCCTTTTGCCTTTTTACTTGTGCCTTCTCTAGATGTCGTCTTCGGAGGCATCAGCCTGGTCAAGCGCGTTGACGATCCAGCGCGCCTCCTCCGAGTCGTACTCGTCGGCCTGGCCTTCGAGCGCGGTGCGCGCGATCTCGGCGTCCACGGGGTCGCCGAGCAGGGCGATGAGGACGGCGGTTGGAGCTTGCAGCAGTGCCTCATGCGCGATGGCGCGCACAGCCGGGTGCGCGTGGCGCGCCATCTCGCAGACTTCGGTCGGCGCGAGTCGGGCCGCCACCGTGCCCGCCAGTTCGTCCACGCGCGCGTAATCGTGCGAGCGGAGCGCGCGCTCCAGAAGCTGCGCGAAGACTTCAGCCGAGCGCGCTTCGAGATGGAGGACGGCGGCGCACGTCTCGGCCATGCGCGAGAGTTCACACGCCTGCTCGACGCTGAGGACCATCGAGCCCTTCTCAACCGCGCGCTCGTCGAGCGCCGCCAGCAGGCGGCTCAGCTCCCACTCGGAACGTGCGTCGTAGACCGCGTCGGCGCGCGCCTTCCTCGCCGACGCGGCCGCGCCCGCGAGCGACGGCACGGACGTCAGGGCGCGCTCGACGAGGCTGCGCGTCGCGGGCCTCAAGCCCTGCCAGACGCTTGCCACGCGCGCTCCGAAATCTTCAAACGTCATCATTAAAACTCTTCTCCCGCCCGGCACGGGGGGCCCGGACGCAAGATACTATAACAAAAGCAGTGACGAGTGACGAGTGACAAGCGGCGTGCATAGAAGCCGCCTCCAACTCGTCACTCGTCACTCGTCGCACGTTCTTTGTCTCTGCTCTTAATCTAGCTCATAGTTGATTGTAGTCTATGATTTCGGTGATGGTGTCGAAGGGAATTTTGACGATCTCGCCATCAGGCCTTTCGATCTTGACGCTCGGGCGGGTGAGCGCCTGCGTAGTCTTCATGCTCCGGACCACACCGCGGACGCGCGTGCCATCCTCGGTCACGATCTCGACGTTGTCTTTCATGTAGAGCGGTTGTAAGGCGGATAGGGCTTTGGTGACTTCCACAAACTTTTCCTTTCGGGCCGGGCCGAGTGCTCAAGGCTCCGACACCGTATGTGATCGCCCCTCAGGGCTGAAGTGTTCTTTCACGACCTGACGTAGCACGCGTCGTGCCGCGCCTTCGGGCCGCCCACGCGCAGGGTCTCGAAGTGGCCGGAATCTCGCTTGAACTGCGGGACTTAGACAGTGCGCCGAGTCTATGCCGCGCGCAAACGAGATGCAACCGTGATGCTCCAGCAGGCGTATATTCGGTACACGCCGCGCTTTTTTAGAGTCCACAAAAAGCGGCTACTTAAGCTAAGATAATAGACGCTATGCAAACCGAACACAGAGAGGCTGAGATGCATGAAGGCTCCGGCACGGTCGAGTGTCCCAGTTGCCGCTCGGTGCTGACGGCGGGGCTGCGCTTTTGCCGTCACTGCGGTTATCGACTGGGCGAGGGCGTGGAGGAGTATGCCGAGACGCGCCGCTTCGACGGGAGCATGCCAACCGGCTTCAAGCCCGCCGGCCCGTCGGCGGGGGCGACGACCACCGGCGCGCCCGGCCAGTGGGGCGCGATGGCCTCCGTGCCGCTCATGCACCCCATCGAGCCGGTCAAATCGCGTTCGCTCTCTCTCGCCTGCCGCCGCATGGGCGGAAGCTGGGTGATGTGGATGCTGCTTGTGCTCGCCGTCCTGACCGCGGGCGGCATCCTCACAAACGGCATCCGCGGCGGCTGGGTCGGAGGTGAAGATCGCATAATGGTGCAGAAGTCCTTCCTCGGCGTTGACGGCTTCGAGACGGCGGACGAAGGCGGCGCGTTCATCCAGGGGATCGCCGGCCCTGACACTCCGGTCGAAAACGCCGGACTGCTCGGCGGCGACGTCATCAACAGCTTCGACGGCAAGCCCGTGCCCGACGCGGACACGATGCGCGAGCTGCTCGCGGCGACGCCGGTCGGGAAGACGGTCGAAGTCGCCTACCTGCGCGACGGCGTGGCGGGGAAGACGATGCTCACGACCATCGCCGAAAAATCATTCCGCGGAATGTCCGTGTTCGACAGGCGACCGGGCGGCAAGGGCCTGCTCGAAATAAGTGACTTGGAACGCGTCCGCGTGCCTAACTCGAACATTTACGGCGTGCAGGTAGGCGACATTGACCGCAACGGCCCGGCTGACCTCGCGGGGCTGCGTGAGGGCGACATCGTCGTCGAGTTCAACGGCAAGATCGTCCGCACCGCAGGGGACTTGCGCCTGCGCATATACGAGGCCGTGCCGGGCACGACGGCCAACGTCGTCATCGTGCGCGGCGGCGAGCGCCTGACGGTCCCTGCCAAGGTCGGGCGGAGCCGAGGCTAGGTGGGAGGCGCGGCGCGCTCGCCGAGGCGCGCCTCCATCTCGCGGCGCACGTCCTCGCGGTCTTCCTCAGCCTCGTCCGGCTCGAACACCTCCAGCAGCGCAAACGGCGGGTCGCCCACCAGACGCAACTCCCACGCCTCGCGCCCGCCCTGCGAGGCGCGCCTGAACCACATCGCGTCAACGACGGATTCAGTGACGGCGACGCCCCCGAACCGCTCCGCGCCGTCGCCCACGGACTGCGGGAGCCCGGCGCGGGACTCCGCACTCATCAGGACGCGCGCCAGTTGCCAGCCGTGCCCGCGGTACAACGCGAGCACCTCTTCAAATTTTTTCATCACGCCCAACGTCCCTCCTCCCAGCCCGCCTATCCCACGCCCGACGCGCGAGAGGCAGACGGGACGCCGCCTCCTTCACTTTCGCGCGTAGCATAACGCAGGCCGCGCGTCCGCGTTGAGCGGAGGCGGGAAGCTTCGTTTGACCGCGCGGCCCGTGCGTCTCTATGATGCGAATCGCCGCTGCGGCCCTGTTGCGCGCGTGCGCCGCGCCGGGTTAAGCGCGGCGCGCACGCCTGATGCGGAGGGAGATAAGAGACACGCTTGTTGAGTAAAGCCGAAAGTCCGGTGACGTCCGAGCGCGGGTCACCTTTCTACGACGCGCTCGGGCGCGTGCTCGAACGGCTCGGGACGAGCCTTCAGAGCTTCTGCCCGCCGTGCGACACGGTCGCGCGCCGCGTGCTCGAAGAGTACGGCGCGATGTTCGTGGCCGAGGGCGTGCGCGTGCCGCCGGTCTGCGTCTTCGGCGACGCCGCGGAGGTACACGCCTTCCAGCGCGAGGCGACGTGGCGGGCCGCGGTGTTCGGGGACGCGACCGTCGAATTGCAGCCGGCGGCTTTGGAGGCGCTCGTCGCGGCGCGCGAGGACACCCGCGCGCTCGGGCTCGACATCACGGCGCGCGGCGGGGCCGAAGCCGGGCGCAGGGGGTTCGACGATTCGCTGCGGCTCTGGCGCTCGCGCTGCGACCCGGCGCTCGAACACTGGTGCGCGCGCGGCGAGCTGACGACTGAGGAGGCCGAGCGCCTGCGGGGCTTGGGCTTGCGCGAGCAGGTCGCGGCGGTGCTCGAACTCGAAGACCGCGGCGTCTTCTTCAGCAAAGACCTCACGAAGAGCATCCTCTACTCGGTGGCCGCGCCCGGCGCTTCGCAGCACCTCGCGATGCTCGCCTTCGACGCCGCGGAGTTCCGCGACGCCCGCGTGCGCGACGTGCTCGCCCGCCGCGGCTGGTTCCAGACCGTCCGCAGCGACCTCCCACACTTCACCTTCCTCGGCCTCACCGAACGAGAGTTGCCCGCGCGCGGCCTTCGCCGTGTCGAGACGGACGAGCAGGTCTTCTGGATACCGAACACAAAAGCCGTGAATCGTGAATCGTAAATCGTGACCAGAAAGAACAGGTCTTATCTCGTCACGATTTATGATTCACGATTCACGGCTTTTAGTTCTTTACTTTTCTCTTCGTTTGTGAGAAAGACACGTGTCCTTGTTGTGCCCTGTCTTTTACTTTCGAGGGCAGAACTCATCCGCCGCCGCGGCGCGCTTCCGCGCCGCGCGGCCCGCGACCGAAACCTGGTTCCCTGTCGCCGCCACGTGCGCGGCGTCTCAAGTGCAGAACTTCAAAGGAGAGATCAATGACTTCATGTCCTTCGTGTGGAACCCCGAACACTGAGGGGGCGCGCTTCTGCGTGAAGTGCGGGACGACGCTTTCAGCCGCGCCCGCCCCCGAATCGTGGCGCGCCCCGAGCGGCGACCTCAACCAGACCGTCGCCGACCAGACCGGTTCTTCGACCGGCGGCTACACGCCGCCCTCCGCGACGCCTCCTTCGTACCCGGCCTACACGCCGCCGCAGAATATGTCGTACCAGCCGCAGCCGCAGACCGGAAGCCAGCCGATGCACCCGGCGCTGCCGGCCATCCTCAGTTTGTTCTTCCCGAGCCTCGGCCTGCTGCTCGTGCCGAACAAGGGGGGGCTCGGGATCGGGATTTTTATCGGCTACATCATCTACTGGGGCATCGCGTTCGTCCTCAGTTTCGTCATCATCGGGTTCTGCCTGTTCCTGATTATGCCGATCATCAATATCCTCGCCGCCGTGCATAGCTGGGACGAAGCGTCGAAGGCTTCGGGCGGCCAGTTCCAGCCCATTCTCTTTAAGTAAAGCGCGGGGCCGGGAGAAGCTTTTGGAGCCCTTGTCTTTTCTCTACCGGGGCGCGATGCTCGCCGGGAGTTGGTGGTGCCACCAACTCCCGGAGCGCTCGCCGCACCTCTTCGGCCTGCCACTGCCGCTGTGCTGGCGTTGCGCGGGCATCGCGCTCGGCGCGGCGGCGCTCCTCTGCTGGCTCGTCAGGACGAAGAGGCTCCCGCCACTCGCCCTGAGCCTTTGGCTCGCGGCGGCGCTGCCGCTCGACGTGCTCCTCAACGCGCTCGGCGGCGGCGGGCTCGACAACCCGCGGCGCTTCCTGACGGGCGTGCTGTGGGGCTTCTTCGCAACGAGCGCCGCGCTCCGCCTGCCGGGTCTTTTCAGAGGACGCCGCGCCCGTGCCCGCCGGACGCGCCCTCTCCCGGCGTGAAGGAAATCGCTTGCGCCTCCGCACAAAAGTGCTAAACTCTTCGCTGTCCGGCGCTCTTTGAGGCCGGACTCGGCTTCTCCCCGAAGCATTAACTTTAAACCGAAACAATTTCACTCGTGCCGCTCGGACACGCCCCCTCTTCTCGCCGCCCCGCTTAGAAAGAGAAAAGCGCGTCAGCGCCTGAGCGACCCTTCTTTCCCGGAACGAGAGGGTCTACAGATGGATACCCCCCAGATAATCGCCGGACGATTCCGCATCGAATGCGAAATCGGCAGGGGCGGGATGGGCACGGTCTACCGTGCCTCGCACCTCGGCCTCGAACGCCCCGTCGCCGTCAAAGTCCTCAAGCAGGAGTTCGCCGCCTACCCCGAAGTCGCCGAGCGTTTCATGCGCGAGGCGCGGACAATGGCCCGCCTCAAGCACCCGCGCGCCGCGATGATCTACGACGCCGGACACCTCGCCGATGGTCGCCCCTTCATCGTCATGGAGTACGTCGAAGGCTCGACGCTCGCCGAGACTTTAGCGCGCGAAGGCTCGCTCGCGCCCGAACGCGCCGTGCAGATCGCCGCCGAGATTTGCGACGTACTCTCGGAGGCGCACGCGCTCGGCATCGTCCATCGCGACTTGAAGCCCTCGAACATTATGCTCAACGGGCGCGGCGTGTGCGTGCTCGATTTCGGCATCGCCAAGGTCTTGCAGAATTCGACCGAGGTGACGCGCACGCACCACACGACCGAGTCCGGTCTCGTCATCGGCACGCCGCGCTACATGTCGCCCGAGCAGTGCCTCGGCCACGCGGTCGGCCCGGCCTCAGACCTCTACAGTGTCGGCGTGCTCCTCTACGAGATGCTCGCCGGACGCCCGCCCTTCCTCGACACGCTCTCTTCCGCCGTGCTCGTCAAGGTGGCGACCGCCACGCCGCCGCCGCTCCTCGCCTTGCGGCCCGACGTGCCGCGCCCACTCGCGCTCGCCGTCCACACCTTACTCGCCAAGAATCCCGCGCTGCGGCCCTCGAAGGCCGCCGAGGCGCGCGCCCTGCTTGAGCGGAGCGTCGCCGTCGAGCGGCACGCCGGCGAGACGGGCGAGCGGGCCGAGCCTTTCGCCTCGACCATCGGCGCGCTCGACGCGGGCCGCTACGCCTTCACGCGCGTCGCGACGATGATCGCCATCCTCGCCATCCTCTCGACGACGCTGCTGATGTGGACGGGCAAGGGCGCGGGACAGACGGATGTGCAGGACAGCCTGCCGGGCGGGGAGGCGCTCATGGGCGCCGCCGCCACGCGCGGAAAGCGTGCGCGCTCCGCCGCCGCACAGACCCAGCCGCCGCTCACGCTTGAGGCGGCGCGGAGCATCGCGGCCACGGTGACGCGCGGGCGCATCAGTGATGCGCGCCTCGTGCAGACCGTCGAGGGGCAGGCTATCGCCGCCGTCCACGACGACCCCTCAGACGGCATGACGCACCTCTTCGTGCTTGAGCGTGGGCGCGGCGCGAACGCTTTCCGCGTCACGCAGCGGACGCCGCTCGACGTCGAGGGCTTCCGCGGCGCGACGTGGAAGACTGAAGTCCTCGACCTCGACGGCGACGGCTACGACGAAGTGCTCTGCACGGGCCGGGGCGCGCGCGACGAAGAGGACGAGGGCAGCCGCTACGTCGTCTACGCCCCGCGCACGCACCAGACCTACAGCCTCCACGTCGCGCTCGACGCCAGTGAGGCCAAGTCCATGCGCGCCACCTGGTCGCCCAACACACAGGGCGAACAGGCCCGGCTCTTCCGCCACGCCCTCCGCCAGCGCGCCTACGCCACGACGCGAACGCTCTGAGAGTCGTGGACAAGGAGCCCCAAAGGGGCGGCGGGCGATAGCCCGGTCGTCAGACCGGGGTGCGAGTGTCAGGAAAATTGAGTTGAGCCCCGGAGGGGGGGCGCATTATCCGCGTCGCCGCGTGCCGCCCCCCTTCGGGGCTCAACTTTTTTTATCTCCGTGCGTGACCCCGCGCTGACGGGCGGGGCTTTTACCTTCCGGCGCTTCGCGCCTGATGAAACCCCTCGGCAAACGTCATCATCCCCTCTGTTCTGATTTAGAAATTTGTCTATCTGCGCGTTTACGGTCTCTCTGCCGCCCTCAATTGTGAGCGGAGCAACCCCGCGTGCTATCATCGCCTCAAAGATAAGAATCGAAATCGGGCCGGTATTGGTCGGGCAACCATCTCGTGGCCGCTCTCTCGTGACTCTCGCCGGACAATTCCCCCGTTACCATGTGAATCGGGTTTGATGAAGGAAATGCTTTTGAAAAGCCGTCTGCTAATCTTCGCGCTCGCCCTCTCGTTCGCGACCGCGCCGTGGTTCACAACGTCGAGGACGGAGGCCGCCGCGCCGCAGGCGGGTAAGCCGGCCACGCCCGCGCCGCCGCCCGTCGCCGCCGCCATGCCCATCGCCGAGACCGTGCCGCTCGTCAACAAGGTGCTGGCGAACGGCCTTGAGGTCATCGTGCTCGAAGACCACTCAGTGCCGCTCGTCACGGTCGAGCTGGCCGTGCGCAACGGCTCTTACACCGAGCCGCCCGAGCTGAACGGGCTCTCGCACCTCTACGAGCACATGTTCTTCAAGGCGAACCGCGCGGTCGAGAACCGCGAGGACTACATCTCGAACATAGAGCAGCTCGGCATCATCTACAACGGCGAGACGAAGGAGGAGCTGGTCAACTATTACTTCACGACGACCACGCCGAACTTCCCCGTCGCGATGCGCTTCATGCGCGACGCGACGCTCT
The DNA here is from genome assembly GCA_020199995.1 of Acidobacteriota bacterium. Taxonomy (GTDB): domain Bacteria; phylum Acidobacteriota; class Blastocatellia; order Pyrinomonadales; family Pyrinomonadaceae; genus JAIVJM01. The sequence goes on from JAIVJM010000186.1 coordinate 11,746, forward strand.
ACCCGAGCTTCAACCCGCGCCAGTTCGAGCAGGAGCGCGTGGTCGTCATCGGCGAGCTGGACAGGCACGAGTCGAACCCCTTTGGCTTCCTCAGCGTTGAGATGAACAACCGGCTCTTCTACAAGTACCCGAGCCGGAAGAGTCCGGGTGGGAACAGGCAGACGGTGGGGACGGCGACCATCGAGATGATGCGGCTTATTCAGGGGCGCTACTATGTGCCGAACAACTCGGCCATTATCGTCACGGGCGACGTTACGCCCGCCGAGGCTTTCCGCGTCGTCGAGTCGCTGTACGGCGGCTGGGAGCGCCGCCCGAAAGACCCCTTCGCCGAGTTTCCCCTCGTCGAGCACCCGGCGCTTCAGAAAAGTGAAGCGGCCATCGTCAAACAGCCCGTGCAGAACATCATCATCAGCATCGGCTGGCAGGGCCCCTCCATCGGCAAGGACGACGCTGGCACTTACGCGGCGGATGTCTTCTCTTTCATCCTGCGCCAGCCCAACTCGCGCTTCCAGCGTTCGCTCGTGGATTCGGGGCTCGTGACGGGCGCGGGCTTCGGCTACTACACGCAGCGCAACGTCGGCCCCATCAACATCATCGCGCAGACGACGCCCGACAAGGCGCGCGCGGCGGTGCGCGCCATCTACGAAGAGATCGCGCACTTCAACGACCCCGACTACTTCACCGACGAAGAGCTGGAGAGCGCCAAGGCTCTCTTGGAAGCCGATGACCTCTATTCGCGCGAGAAGCTTTCGGAGTACGCGCACACGATCAGCTTCTGGTGGGCCTCGACCGGCCTCGACTATTTCCGCGGCTATCTCAAGCGGCTGCGCGCCACCTCGCGCACAGATATCAGCCGCTACGTCACGACCTACATTCAGGGCAAGCCGCACGTCGGCCTCGCCCTCATGTCCGAAGAATCGCTGAAGCAGTCCGGCCTCACCGAAGAGGATTTAATCGGCAGTGAAGGACGGAAGACGAATGCCGCGCGCGCGGGCATCAAGTGAAGGGCGGGGAGTTTCGAGCATGACAAACACTGAGCGGAAGAGCGCACGCCTCGTGCCTGAGAGGCGGCACATGTGGGCGTCGGGCCTGCCTCTCTTCTTTCTTGTCCTGTCGCTGATACCGGCGACGGTCGGCGCGCAGCAGATGCCGCCCGTCACTTCGAGCCCCGCGCCCGTCAGGGCGACGGCGGCAGCGGACGCCGCGCGCCTCGTCAGCGAGTTCGAGGTCAACGGGCTGAAGGTGCTGGTCAAGCGGCGCGAGGGCAGTCAGACCGTGGTCGCGGGCCTCTTCCTGCGCGGCGGCTCGCGCAATGTCACGGCAGAGAACGCGGGCGTCGAAGCACTCATGCTCGACGTGGCGACCGAGGCGAGCACCAACTTCCCGCGCGAGCGGATGCGCCGCGAGCTTTCACGCACGGGGACGAGCATCAGCTACGGCATCAACCACGACTACTCGGCGCTCACGCTCGCCAGCACGCGCCAGCACTTCGACCGCGCGTGGGAAATCTTCACGGACGCGTCGCTCCGGCCCAGCTTCGCGCCCGAGGACTTCGCGCGCGTTAAGAACCGCCTCCTCGTAGGCCTGAGCGGCGACACGGACGTGCCGGACTCTTATCTTCAGGTGCTGCAATCGCGCGTCGCCTACACGGGCCACCCGTACCTCAACGACCCGCGCGGCACGACCGGCTCGGTGGGCCGCCTGACGATTGACGACGTCAAGCGCTTCCACCAGCAGATGATGCAGACCTCGCGCCTGCTGCTCGTCGTCGTCGGCGACCTCGACCCGCAGCAGTTCCGCCGCAAGGTTGAGGCCACGCTCGGCAAGCTCCCGCGCGGCGACTATCGCCCGTCGCCCCTGCCGCAGCTCGTCTTCGACTCGCAGACTTTGGAAGTCACGCCGCGCAGCCTGCCGACCAACTATGTGCAGGGCGTCTTCGCCGCGCCGGCCCTCAACGCGCCCGACATCTACCCGTTGCGCATCGCCTCGTCCATCCTGCAAGGCCGCGTCTTCGTCGAAGTCCGCGTGCGCCGCAACCTCTCTTACGCGCCCGACGCTTTCCTCGGCAGTCAGGGCGCGAACACCGGCGGCATCTACGTCACCGCCGTTGACGCCAATCAGGCCGTGCGCGTGATGCTCGACGAGATCACGCGCCTCCAGAACGAACAGGTCACGCCCGACGTGCTGACGTCGACCGTCCAGCACTTCCTGACCAAATATTATCTGGGGCAGGAGACCAACGCGGCGCAGGCCGGAGAGCTGGCGCAGTACGAGCTGCTCGGCGGTGGTTGGCGAAACTCCGCGGACTTCATCGAGCACCTTCGCACCGTCACCCCTTCGGACGTCCAGCGCGTCGCCAAGACCTACATGCGCAACCTCCGCTTCGTCGTCCTCGGCAACCCCCGAAGCATCAACAAGAGCATCTTCACGGGGCAGGCGGGGGAATAAGACAAGACAAAAGGAAAAAGGCAAAAGGTAAAAGTCGGAGAGAGAACCGGACACGCGCGTCGTCCGCTCTTCTACTCTTACCTTTTGCCTTTTTCCTTTTGTCTTGCTATCTCACCGCTCTATTTCGTTGACGAGCTTTTTGTGTAGCTCGGCGTCGAGTTCTTTGAGGGCGCGGACTTGCGCGGCGGCGGCGGCGCGGTCGCCGATTTCGAGGTAGGCCAGACCCAGATTGTAGTAGCCCTCGGCGAGGTCGGGCCGCAGCGCGACGGCCTGCTTGTATGACTCGACGGCCTTGTAGTAGCTGCCGGCGTAGTAGTAGGCGTCGCCGAGCTTGTTGTGCGCCTCGTAAGAGTTGGGCCTCAGGCGCAGTGCCTGCTGGAAGGCACGGATGGCGTCCTGCGTCTTGCCCTGTTTGACCTTGCAGAAGCCGACCTGTATCCACGCCTCGACGCGGTTCGGGTTCTTATTGACCGCCGACTCGAAGTAGCCGAGCGCACTGTCGTAGTTGCCGAGCCAGAGCGACTCGAGGCCGCTGCGGTACGACCACTCGGAGATGGACTCGGTCCTCAGCGCGCCGCGCGAGCGCGCCGCCAGCTCCTCGAAGCTGAAAGGCCGCCCGCCCTCGCGCAGCACGGCGAAGCGCGGCGAGCCCATCGCGAGGTTGATGTTCTGGCCGTTCATCACGCGGATGGTGACGATGCCGACGACCCGACCCTTCATGTTGAAGACGGGGCTCCCGGAGTTGCCGTGCGAGATGGGGGCCGTGATCTGAATAATCTTGCCGAGGCTCGGAACTTCCCGCACCGCCGAGATGATGCCGTCCGAGACTGAGCCTTCGAGCCGCAGCGGGTTGCCGATGACGAAAATCCTCTCGCCCTCCTCCGGCATCACCGTCGTCGTCTCGAGGACGCGCGCACGCTCGGCGGGAACCTCGACGCCCAGAAGCGCGAGGTCTCCTTCCTCGTCAACGTCTATCAACCCGGCCACGGGGTAGGTCTTGCCCTTGCCCTCGAAGGTGCGGATTTCGACGCGCGACGCGGCCTCGATGACGTGGAAGTTGGTGAGGACTTGACCGGGGCGGACGAAGAAGCCGCTGCCCGTGACCGTGACCTCGCCTTTGCTGTTGTAGGTGATGACGGAGACGACCGCCGGTTTGACGCGGCGGATGAGTTCAGGGAGAGACTCTTCGGCGGCTGCCTGCTGCGGCGGAGGGACGCAGACAAAAAGCACCAGAAGCGCCAGCCATGGGGGAAGCTTGCGTTTCAACATTGCTGACTCGGTTTCTCAAAGGGAATTTGCGGGCCGCGTCTCGACTCAGCCCTCCGGGGAAGGGATTTCAAAGGGCGAAACCCTGTGTCTCGAACCTCGCGCCGCCAGCTCGGGGTACTGGCATCACAAGAACGAAACTATTCCTTATTTTTTTGGAAGTCAATAATTTTGTGACGAAATTGTGTCGGCGGGGATTTGTGCCGGAAAACTCAGAAGAAGCAAAGGCCGCGCTTTCATCGAGCGCGGCCTTTGCTTCTTCCCACGCGACTGCCCGCTTCGAGCAGCCGCTTTAAATCCCGCCGGTTCTAATCGGACTACCTGTTGACCGTGCCGACGATAGTGCCGCGCGGCATCGAAAGCTCATCTTCGAGCGTGATGAGGAGACCAAAGTCCCTGAGCGTTGTCTCGGACTTGATCTCGGCCTCATTACGCCGGCCCGTGTTCACGACCTGACCGAGCTTGACGTACTTGTTGTCGGGCGAGACGGCCCACAGCACGTAGACCTTGCCGCCCGGCGATTCCTTAAGCTCGTGGAAGCGGGCCGTGACGGTCGTCGGGCCGTCTTTGCGCGGCTCGAGGTTGAAGTTGACGCGTGAGCCAGTCAGCTCGCCCGTCAGTTTGACCTTCAACTGCGTGTCGTCGCCGCGCTTCATCCCCCTGACGTTGAGCATCGGCGCGGTGTAAGCCGTGGCCGCGCCGCTGGTCGTCGTGGCCGAGACCTTCTCGCCGACGACGGCTCCGTCCTCGCGGTCGGTGCTCGAAAGCGGGATGACGGCCAGGCCCTGCGGCACGGCGCTGCGGAAGACATAGGCCGTGTCGGGCGTGTAGGTCGTCAGGTTTGACTCGGGCGAGAGCATCAGCATGAAGCGGCTCATGGGCGTCTGGAAGCTCTGCATCGCGACGCCGTTCGAGACTTTGACCGGCCCGAGCAGGCTCACTTTGCCCATCGGATCGACGGCGTAAAGGTTGACGCTCGTGACGTCCGCGGGGAGGCCCGAGAGGTCGAGGTTGACCATCGTGTGGTCGGCCATGCGCATCACTTTGGCGCGGCCCTTGGCGGTGTTGAAATTCGCGCCCGGAGTGAAATCAACGATCACTTCCTTCTGCGCCGGGTACTCGATCACCGTCCAGGAGCCGTCGGCGTTCTGGACGGTCTTTGTGGTTTGCGTCGTGACTGTTGTTTGTGTCGGCTGCTGGGTCGGCATGTCCTGTGCGACGGCGACCGCGCCCAACGCAAAGGTCAACGCAGCGCAGCCTGCGAGGTTAAACAAACTTCTGCTCATTTCTGTCTTTCCCTCCATCAGTTAAAGCTAAACCATGGTTTCCGCTTGTATGTATCCGTCCGAAAGGCGGAACAAAGAGAAAAGGGCAAGGTGCGTGCCGCTGGCCCTATGGCGAGGCACGACAACGACTTAGGAGGACGGGGCGTGGGATGAAGGGCTCCGGACGAAGCGATAACGATACGACTGTATGTATCGCAGAGAGGCAAAGGAAAAGGTGGAGACTTGTTTAAGTCAGGTTCTTAACAAGTCTCTCACCTCCAGTCTCCAAGCCTCCGGCCTCAGTAACTGTAAAGCTCCGTGATGGCGCGCGCGACGTCCTCGACCTGCGGGAGGATGTGGTCTTCGAGGCGGGGCGCGTAGGCGACGAAGGTGTCGAGCGCGGCGACGCGGCGGACGGGCGCGTCGAGGTGCTCGAACAACTCTTCCGAGACGCGCGCGGCGATTTCGGCTCCGAAGCCGTGCGTGCGCGTGTCCTCGTGCGCGACGATGACCTTGCTGGTCTTCTTCACGCTCGCGGCAATCGCCTCCCAATCGTAGGGCGCGAGCGTGCGCAGGTCAATCACTTCGACGTTGATGCCCTGCTGCTGCTCGGCCTGACGGGCTGCGACAAGCGAGCGCTGGACGAGCGCGCCGTAGGTGATGATGGAAAGGTCAGTGCCCTCGCGCACCGTCCGCGCCTTGCCGAAGGGGACGAGGAAGCCGTCGGGCGGGTACTGCGACTTGTTGTAGGCCTGACGATAGAGGTGCTTATGTTCGAGGAAGAGCACGGGGTCGTCCGAGCGAATCGCCGTGCGGAGCAGGCCGTTGGCGTCCAGAGCGTTCGAGGGGTAGACGACCCTGAGGCCCGGGATGTGCGTGAAGAGCGTGTCGCCCGACTGCGAGTGATAGACCGCGCCGCCCTTGAGATACCCGCCGACGGGGCAGCGGATGACGATGGGGCACTTCCAGTCGTTCGCGGAGCGCCAGCGCATGAGCGCCAGCTCGTTCCTGATCTGGTGGTAGGCGGGCCAGATGTAGTCGAAGAACTGAATCTCGACGACGGGCTTGAGGCCGCGGGTCGCCATCCCTATCGCGCGCCCGACGATGTTGGCCTCGGCGAGCGGCGAGTTGAAGACACGCGCCGAGCCGAACTTGCGCTGCAAATTCGCCGTCACCTTGAAGACGCCGCCCTTGCCCTTCACCTTGTCGAGGTTCTCTTCGCGCGAGACGTCGGCCACGTCCTCGCCGAAGACGATCATCGAATGGTCGCGGGCCATCTCTTCGTGCAGGCAGCGGTTGATGAGGTCAACCATCGTCCCCGCGTTGCCTGACAGTTCCGTGCCCTCTTCCGTGTCGAACTCTTTCGAGGTTGGGTCAACGTCGGGCGAGTAGATAAAGTCCAAAGCCGTCTGCGGTTCGGGCTGCGGGCTCGCGAGCGCGAGGTCGGTCGCCTCATTCACCTCGCGCTCGATCTCGTCTTTGATTTGCTGCAACTCCTCCTGCGTGGCGACGCCTTCTTCGATGAGGAGCGCGCCGAAGCGTTTGACGGGGTCGCGCTCGGCGTCGGACGTGCGCTCCTCGTCGGGGCGGTAGAGCTTCTCGTCGTCGGAGAGCGAGTGCGAATAGGGGCGGATGCAGGTGGCGTGGACGAGCGCCGGGCCTTTGCGCGCGCGGCAATACTCGACGGCGCTGCGCAGGGTTTCGAGCGACTCGATGGGGTCGGTGCCGTCGCACTTTTGGATGAGCAGGTCGGGGAAGCCCGCGACGAGTTTGGAGATGTCGCCCCCGGCGGTCTGCACCTCGACGGGGACGCTGATGGCGTAGCCGTTATCTTCGATGAGGAAGAGGACGGGCAGTTTGAGGTTGCTCGCCGTGTTCAAAGCCTCCCAGAACTCGCCCTCGCTCGTCGTCCCGTCGCCCGCCGAGCAGTAGACGACCTCGTCGCCCCGAAAGCCCGTCACCTTGTCTTTGATCTCTTCGATGAGCGAGGCGCGGTAGCTCGCCTCGGCGCACCCGACCGCTTGCAGGAACTGCGTGCCCGTGGGCGAAGACTGCGAGACGATGTTGAGCCGCTTGTGGCCCCAGTGCGAGGGCATCTGGCGACCGTGTGAGTTCGGGTCCGCTTCGGCCCCGACCGCCGAGAGGAGCTGTTCGAGCGGCGTCATCCCCAGTTGCAGGCAGAGCGCGCGGTCGCGGTAGTAAGGGTAGAACCAGTCGTAGCCCGGCTTCAAGGCCATCCCCGCCGCGACGAGCACGGCCTCATGCCCCGCGCCCGAAATCTGGAAGAAGATTTTGTTCTGCCCCTTGAGCTGAATCTCCTTGTCGTCAACGCGCCGCGACAGAAACATCGTGCGGTAAATCTCGATTAACTGCTCGCGGCCCAGGCCACGATACTCGCGCGCCTTAATCTCGGTCGCCATGATTAACTAATTCTCCTGATCTAAAAAATCAGTGCGGATGGAAATGGTCTCGGGAATTGCGTCTTCATCAAAGTGACAGCGCACTGCGTCGCGAACCATCTCTCGCGCAATCCTTCAGGATCGTCTGCTTCCGTGAAGATGGATTCACCTATAGAAGAGCGCGGGCGGTGTAGCCTCCTGCGGGCGCTTCTTCCACGAGAAAGATTAGCTCATCCATACTCGTCAGTCCTCGAACTCCGTCTCCAGAGTCATCCGGTAATCCTCAGCCATCGAGGGGTGGCCGTGCGCCGCCGCGACTTCGATGCCGCGCGCATAGGCGCGGCGCGCGGCCTCCCGGTTGCCCGCCTTCTCGTAGGCCGAGGCGAGCATCCCGTAGGCGTTGCCCTCGTCGTCGTCGCGTTGGAGGTACTCGGTCAGGACTTCGATCATCTCATCGAAACGCCCGGCCTTCTCGTATTCCTTCGCCAGCCCGAACATGACCGCCGTGTTGCCGGGGTCGCCTTCGAGCATGATGCGGAAAACGTCTATGCGTGAAGTCATAAAAGCCGTGAATCGTGAATCGTAAATCGTAAACCGTGAAGAAAGAAAAACAGCTCTTTCTATTCACGATTCACGATTTACGATTCACGGCCTTTCCTGCTACTGCGTCTTCGGCTGCCGGTTGTCGAGTAAAGCTCGATGGCTTTGGACGAGACGTGCTCGGCGGCGCGCGACGAGTAGAGTTTAGCCATCGCCGCCTCCTTGACGAAGGGGAGACCGGCGTCCTTCAGACGCGCGGCGTTGTAGACCATGAGGCGCGCGGCCTCGATCTCCGTGGCGAGTTCGGCCAACTGGAACTGCACGCCCTGAAACTGATTGATGGGCTTGCCGAACTGCGCGCGCTCGCCCGTGTATGAAAGCGCCGCCTCGAACGCGCCGCGCGCGAGCCCGATCATCTGCGCGCCGATGCCGATGCGCCCCTCGTTGAGAGTCTCGATGGAGACCTTGTACCCACGCCCCACTTCGCCGAGCACATTCTCTTTGGGGACGCGGCACGCATCGAGGATGATCTCGGTGGTCGAGGAGGCGCGGATGCCGAGCTTGTTCTCCTTCTTGCCGACCGAGAAGCCCTCAAAATCCTTCTCGACGATGAAGGCGGTGATGCCGCGATACCCGGCTGACGGGTCGGCATTGGCGAAGACGACGAAGATGCCGGCCTCGATGCCGTTCGTAATCCAGAGCTTCTGCCCCGAAAGCTCGAAGTGGTCGCCGCGATCCACGGCGCGCGTCGCCATCGCGAAGGCGTCGGAGCCGGAGCCGGCCTCGCTGAGCGCGTATGCGCCCACGGTGTCGGAGGCGAGGCGCGGCAGGTATTTCTTCTTCTGCTCTGCGTTTCCCCAGCGGATGAAGGCGTTATTGACGAGCGTGTTCTGCACGTCCATGAGGACGCCGACCGACGGGTCAACGCGCGAGAGTTCCTCGACGCCGATGATGGCGGTGAAGAACGAAGCGCCCGCGCCGCCATACTCCTCGGGAGTCTCGATGCTCATCAGGCCGAGGTCGAAGAGGTGCTTGATGATGACGGGGTCCATCTTGGCGTGCTCGTCCATCGCCTCGCGGCGCTGGAGGATTTCGCCCTCGGCGAACTCGCGCACCGAGGCGCGGAACATATTCTCGTCCTCGGAGTAGACGGTCAGCGGGCCGCCGGAAAAGCTCTCTGGTGCTGCTTTGCTCATCGCTCTTTTTTAACTCACAAGATTGAAGATTAAGGGTTAGAGCCCTGTAGCATCGCTCACCCGGACGCTTTTGGTCAACTCGCCAGCGGGCAGATAAAGGCCGTAAATCGTCAATCGTAAATCGTGACAAGAAAGAACTGCTTCCTTCTCTTCACGACTGACGATTGACGATTTACGGCCTTTCTTTTGTTGCCTACTGACCGAAGCGTTTGCGGTACTCGATGGATTCGATGAAGGCCGAGACCATCTGGGCCTTGGAGTAGTCGCCGCCGTTGTCGTCGAGCTTCTTGAGCCAGAAGTCGAAGCCGCGGAAGTCAGTGTCGGGCGCGTCGTCGGGGTTGCGCTGGAGATAGCCGAAGTACTGCATCAGCACGAACGCCTTGTTCAGCTCGCGGCGAGAGAACTCGGCGTTCTCGGCCACCTTGACGAGCGCGATGCGGCGCGCCGACGCGTCCGAGCTGTCAGCCGCGCCGCCGAAGGCGCTCGAAGCCAAAGCCGCCGCCTCCGCAGCCGAGAGCGACGCGCCAGTGTTGGCGTTGAGCTGCGCGACGAACTGCGCCGGGGTGAGCGCGAGCGGGTACTGCGCGACGAACGAGGGGCGCGCGACGAACTCCGAGACGAACGCGTTCTTGTTCGCATCGAGTTTTTCGGCCCAGCCCGGCAGCCCGACCGCGACGCCCTCGCCGATGAGGTGCGCGTCGAAGAGAAACTCCTCGACGCGGCGCGGCATCCGCCCGTAGCCCGATTTGTAGAGGCGATAGATGAGGAAGCCCGTCTCCTTGAACTCGATGGAGAGGAAGAAGGCCGCCGAGACGTCTTGCCGCTTCACCTGAAGGCAGGCCGCGTCCGTGCCGCATTCGACGATCTGGTTCGCCCAGAAATCGAGCCCCGCCGCGTCCGGCTCGCGGTTGAGGAAGTCGCGGTAGTGCTGGCGGACGAAGAAGCGCGCATCGTCGGAGGGGTTGGTGCTCGACGCGCTCTGGTCGTTGTCCGTGATCGTGAGGATCGCCGTCGAGCGGTTGCCGAGCACCGCTGCCCCCCCCGTCGGGTCGCGCAGCGAGAGGGTGATTGTCTCCGGGCCTTCGACGTAGGCGTCGTCGGTGATGTAGACGGTAATGGCCTTGCTCGCCTCGCCGGGCGCGAAGGTGGTCTGGCCGATGACGGTGCTGAGGTCTGCGCCCTGATGCGCCGTGCCGTCGCTGGCGGAGTAGATGACGGACAGCTTGCCGGACGTGTCGCCGCCGCGCGTGACGATGACATCGAAAGCCCCCGCGCCTTCGGAGACGGCTGAAACGGACGAGTTGAACTCGACCGACGGTCGGAGCGTAGCGGCGAAGTCGGCCAACTGGTCGCCGCTCAGGTTGGCGAAGCTCGCGCCCACGCGGTTGAAGACATAGCCCTCCTTCGAGGGCTCGACGGCGTAGTTGCCCTCGGCGATGACGCTGAACGAGTAGAGCCCGGCGGCGTCGGTTGTCGCCTGCCCGGCCTGCGTGCCCGTGAGCCTCACGGTGACGCCGCCGAGGCCCGCGCCGGAGGCCGTCACGCCCCCGCTGATGGTGAAGTTGACGAGCGTCCCCGAGAAGTCCGCCGTCTGGTTCGCGCCGAGGTTGCTGAAGGCGCGGCTCGGCTGGGCGAAGGTGTAGTTGGTTCTGGCGACGGCGATGGTGTAGTTGCCGCCCGCCGGGAGCCCCGCGAAGGAGTAGTCGCCGTTGACA
>JAIVJM010000101.1:0-3865 GCA_020199995.1 Acidobacteriota bacterium
GGTTAGACCTGTTGGCCCCGCCGTACACGCGCGTGTACGGCAGGTTCGTCGTCAGCAAGAGTTTCATTTCTTTACCCGGATGCATGCGTGAACAGCGTGAGTAGATGGCGAGACGCCTCCTGGCTCGTGAGGCTGTTCGTCTACCTCTTCGAGGCGCGGCGCGCGCGCCGAAAGCTCCTTTATGTCTCCGGCCCCGCGAGCGCGCCCTCCTCGGCTTCGAGCAGGGCCTTGATCTCGTCCGGCGAGAGCCGCTTCAACTCTTCGAGCATCTGCGCGGCCTCCTCGGGGTCTTCGCTCTCGACTTGCTTGAGCGCGATGGCCTTCGTTATCTCGACGATGGTCGGCATGTTGAAGAGCTGACGCAGCGAGAGGTCGAGGTCGAACCTCTGGCGTATGCGCGAGGCGAGCTGCGTGATGAGCAGCGAGTGGCCGCCGAGTTCGAAGAAGTTGTCCTCGATGCCGACCTGTTCGAGGCCGAGCAGCTCGCACCAGACGGAGGCCAACTCCTTCTCGATCGGGGTTCGCGGGGCGACCAGAGGCTTCTCAAGCTCCGGCCTCGCCTGGTCGGGCTCGGGCAGCGCGCGCCTGTCAACTTTCCCGCTCGGCGTCAGCGGCAGTTCGTCCAACATCACGAAGGCCGAGGGCACCATGTACTCGGGCAGGAGCTCTTTCAGCGTGGCGCGCAGCTCCGTGCTGTTGAGCCTGTGCCCTTCCCTCTCGACGACGTAGGCGACCAGACGCTTCTCGCCGCCGTCGCCGTCGCGCGACGCGACGACCGCCTGCCGCACGCCCTCGTGCGCCGCGAGCGCCGCTTCGACCTCGCCCAACTCTATGCGGAAGCCGCGAATCTTCACCTGCTGGTCTATGCGCCCGAGGTACTCAATCTCGCCGTCAGGCAAGTGGCGCGCGAGGTCGCCCGTGCGGTAGAGGCGTTCGCCCGGCCTCTGCGCGAAGGGGTTCGGGACGAAGCGCTCGGCCGTGAGTTCGGGGCGGTTCAGGTAGCCGCGCGCCGCGCCCGCGCCGCCGACGTACATCTCACCCGCCGCGCCGGCGGGCGCGAGCCGCCCGCGCGGGTCGAGTATGTAGACCTGCTGGTCGGCGATGGGGCGTCCGACGACGCTGCCCGAAGCGCCTTCCGCGTCTTCGCGGCCGAGCGCCCTGTGCGTGACGTGCACGGTCGTCTCCGTGATGCCGTACATGTTGACGAGGCGCGGCCGCTCGTCGCCGTGACGCTCGAACCAGGGTCGCAGGCTCTGCAGCTCAAGCGCCTCGCCGCCGAAGACGACGAGCCGCAGCGAGAGGTCTTCGGCGACGCCGCCTCGCGACTCCTCGGCGCGCATCAATTGGCGGAAGGCCGAAGGCGTCTGGTTGAGCACCGTCACGCGCTCCTCGCGCAGGAGCTCGTGGAACGACTCGGGCGCGCGGCTGACCCAGTAGGGGACGACGACGAGGCGGCCGCCGTAGAGCAGCGCGCCCCAGATTTCCCAGACCGAGAAGTCGAAGGCGTAAGAGTGGAAGAGCGTCCAAACGTCCTCGGGGCCGAAGCGCGTCCAGGAGTCCGTCGCGGCGAAGAGTCGGGCCACGCTCGCGTGCGTCACGAGCACGCCCTTCGGCCGCCCCGTAGAGCCGGAGGTGTAGATGACGTAGGCGGCGTTCCCGGGCGCCACGCGGACGCGCGGGCTCTCGACCGGCTGGCGTGCGACGAGCGGCCAGTCCGCGTCGAGCGAGACGACGTGCGCCGCGTGCCGCGGCAGCGCGTCGAGCAGAGACGACTGAGTGAGCAGCACGGCGACGCCGGAGTCTTCGAGCATGAAGGCGAGCCGCTCCGCCGGGTACTCCGGGTCGAGTGGGACGTACGCGCCGCCGGCCTTTAGGACTGCGAGGAGCGCCACGACCATCTCTATCGAGCGCTCGACGCAGAGGCCGACGCGGACTTCGGGGCCGACGCCGAGTCCGCGCAGATGGTTCGCGAGCTGGTTGGCGCGCGCGTCGAGCTCGCCGTAGGTGAGCTGCCGGCCTTCGTAGGTGAGCGCGGCGGAGTCGGGCGTGCGACGCGCCTGCGCCTCGAACAGTTCGTGCAGCGGGCGGTCGTGCGCGAACTCGGCCCGCGTGTCGTTCCACTCGGCGAGCATCTGCGTGCGCTCGGCCGCGGTGAGCACGGGCAGGTCTTGCAGCCTCCGGTTCGGGTTCTCGACGACCGCTTCGAGCAGCCGCTCGAAGCGGCCGAGCATGCGCGAGACGGTCGCGGCGTCGAAGCGCCGGAGGTCGTAGATCAACTCGGCCTCCAGCTCCGTCCCGGTCGAGACGATGAGCGTCAGGGGCAGGTGCGACCAGACGGGGTGGTTGAACCGGCGTAGGCTGAACTTGAGGTCGCCGCCGCTGCCCTCTCGCGTGTACAGGTCGCGCGGGAAGTTCTCGAAGATGAGAAGGCTCTCGAAGAGCGGCTGGCCGCGCGGCACCTCGCTCCAGGCGTGGACCTGGACGAGCGGGGTGTAGTCGAACTGCCGCGCCTCGGCCTGCTCCACCTGCGTCCTCCTGAGCCACGCGACGAGTTGCGCCTCCGGCTCGACCTCGAAGACGGCCGGGATGGTGTTGATGAGCACGCCGACCATCTCGTCCGCGCCCGCGAGTTCGGCGGGGCGGCCCGAGACGGTGACGCCGTAGAGCACCCGCTCCTCGCCGCTGTAGCGGCTGAGCATCAGCGCCCAGACGCCCTGCACCAGCGTGTTGAGCGTCAGCCCGTGCTGGCGCGTGAAAGCCTGTAGCGCGGCGAGCGTCGCGGGGCCGACATTGAGCGTCTGCTTGTCGTAGCCCTCGGGCGCGTCGGGCCGCCGACGGTCGAGCCCGAACGGGGTGGGCGTGCGGAAGCCGCGTAGCGTCTCCCGCCAGAACGCTTCGGCGCGTCCCATGTCCTGCGCCTTGAGCCAGGAGATGTAGTCGTGGAAGGGGCGCGGGCGTTCGAGTTTCGGGGCCGGCGAGCCGGTCAGAGACTTGTAGAGCACCAAGACATCCCTGAACAGGAGCGACTTCGACCAGCCGTCCAGCAGGAGGTGGTGGAAGCTCCAGGTGAACTGGTACTCGCTGTCGCCGAGGCGGAAGAGCGTGACGCGCATGAGCGGCACGGCCGCGAGGTCGAACCCGCGCTCGCGGTCTTCGGCGATGAAGGCGCGCAGGCGCTCCTGCTGCTCGGCGTTAGAGAGGCCGCGCCAGTCCTCGTAGCGCCACGGAAGCTCGACGCGGTGGTAGACGATCTGGAGGGGCTTCTCGCGCCGCTCCCAGTTGAAGGCCGTGCGCAGGATCGGGTGGTTGTCGGTGAGCTGCCGCCACGCGCGCTCGAAGGCCGCGAGGTCGAACTCGCCCTGGATGTTGTAGCTCTCCTGCTGGAAGTAGGGCTTCTCCTCCGGCTCGCGCAGCGTGTGGAAGAGCATGCCCTGCTGCATGGGCGAGAGCGGGTAGATGTCGGCGATGTTCTTACTCATCTCAAGTTTTGCCCCTCTGAGGCCGTGAGCTCTGCGATCAAGTCGTCCAACTCCTCCTGGCTGAGGCCCGCGTCTGCGAAGTCCGCGGGCATGTAGGCGACGGTCTCGGCCGAGCGGCTGAGCGCGATGAGCGTGCACAGCGCCGAGGCGAACCCTTCGGCCAGCCGCTCGACGGTCGAGCGGCGGTGCAGGTTCTCGCTGTAGCGCCAGACCATCCTGAGCTGACCGCCGTAGACGCTGCCCGAGACTTCGAGCAGGTGCGAGCGCGGCGCGAGCGGGTTCGCGACCGGGCCGACCGACTCGCGCGCCGGCGCGAAGATCGAGGCGTCGGCGAGCGACTGGTCGAGCTGGCCAAGGTAGAGGAAGACGATCTCCGCCTGCGGCAG
>JAIVJM010000101.1:3902-11960 GCA_020199995.1 Acidobacteriota bacterium
ATCTCCGCCTGCGGCAGTCTGCCGAGCCGCTCCCTGACCTCCGCGTCCGGGCTCAGGTAGCGCGTCACGCCGTAGCCGAGCCCGCGGTTCGGGACGGCGCGCAGACTCTCCTTGACGAGCCTGAGCGCGTCGAGCGGCGTGGCCGCCTCCTCTATGTCGAGCAGCACGGGGAAGACGGTCGTGAACCAGCCGACCGTGCGCGAGAGGTCTACGTCCTCGAAGATGGCCTCGCGGCCGTGCCCCTCCATGTCCACGACCATCGAGCGCATGCCCGTCCAGGCCGCGCAGGACTGCACGAGCGCCGTCATCAGCACCTCGTTAATCTGCGTGTGGAACGCCTGCGGCACCTCCTGCAAGAGCGCCTGCGTCTCCTCGGCGGTGAGCGAGACGGAGACGGTGCGCGCCGAAGCCTCCGAGTTGAGGCTCTCGGGGTAGTCCACGGGCAGCCCCGTCACGCGCTCGCGCCGCGCGTCGAGCCAGTAGGCGCGCTCCGACTCGACCGACGAGGCGTAGCCCGCGAGCCGCTCGGCCCATGCCTTGAGCGAGGTCGTCTTGAGCCCGATGTCGATGGGCTGGCCCGCCTTGAGCTGGTTGAAGATGGTCTGCATGTCTTCGAGCAGGATGCGCCACGAGACGCCGTCAACGGCGAGGTGGTGGATGACGATGAGCAGGCGCATCGGCTGCCCCGCGCCGAGGTCGACGAGGACGAGGCGCACGAGCGGCCCGGCCTTCAGGTCGAGGCTTCCTTGCGTGGCGGCGGCCGCCGCTTCGAGGGCCGCGGTCTGGCGCCCGCCCGAGAGGTTCGAGAGGTCTACGCAGGTGAAGGGCGTCGCGCCGTCGAAGCCCGCGTTGAACTGCTCCCACCCGCCGCCGCCGCGCGTGATGCTCAGGCGCAGCGCGTCGTGGTGGCCGAGCAGGTACTGGAGCGTCCGCTCGACGAGCGACGGCGGCAGCGCCTCGCGCACCTCGAACATGAAGGACTGGTTGAAGTGGTGCTCGTCCGTCGTGTGCTGCTCGAAGAAGCGGCGCTGAATCGGCGTGAGCGGCACGGGGCCCTGGACGATACCCTGCTCGGCCTGCATGACCTCGGTCGTGCCCGCCGCGCCCGCCAGCTCCGCGACCGTCTGGTACTCGAAGACCTGCTTCGGCGTGAGGCGCAGCCCCGCCTTGTTGGCGCGCGCGATGAACTGGATGCTGATGACCGAGTCGCCGCCGAGCTCGAAGAAGCTGTCGTGGATGCCGACCTGCTCGATGCCCAGGAGGTGCTGCCACGCGGTTGCGCGCCATCCTCGCCTCGAAGTCCTGCACGGAGACGACGACCTGCGGCAGGCGGCTGCCGAGGATGGTCGTCAGCGCGGCCAGCGCCTCGCGCGAGAGCATGCCCTCTTCGATCTCGTCGGGGTTGAGGTTCTGTGCCAGCGCGTAGTTGATGCCCATGCCGACCTCCTGCCAGCCGTCCCAGTTGACGGAGACGGTCGGCGGCCCGCCGGCGGCGCTCTTCTGCTGCGCGAAGGCGTCGAGGAAGGCGTTGGCCGCGGCGTAGTCGGCGCGGCCGGGGAGGCCGAGTATCGAACTGAGCGACGAGAAAAGGACGAAGAAGTCCGGCCCCTCGTCTTTGAGCAGCGCGTCTAAAACGAGCGTGCCACGCACCTTCGGCGCGAGCACGTCGGCGGCCGCCTCGCGCGTCTTCGTCTGGATGAGGCCGGAGGGCGGGTTGCCCGCGGCGTGGATGACGCCGTGCACGCGCCCGAAGCGGCGCCTCACGGCGCTGAAGACCTCGCGCATCTGCCCCTCGTCCGACACGTCGGCGCTGCACACGAGCACCTCCGCGCCCGCCGCTTCGAGCGCGAGGAGCTTGCGAATCTTGCGGCCGACCGCGTCCTGCTCGTCGTGCGTCTCCAGCCACGCGGCCCACTCCTCGCGGGCTGGGAACTTCGAGCGGCCGACGAGCACCAGCCGCGCTTGCAAGAGGTTCGCGAAGTGCTCCGCGAGCACGAGGCCGACGCCGCCCATGCCCCCCGTGATCAGGTAGACGCCGCGCTCCCTCAGCGGGAGGTCTGCGGGCGCCGGCTCGGGCAGGCGGACGGCGTCGTAGGTCTGAACCCAGCGGTGGTTGCCGCGGTACGCGACGACGACGCGGAGGCTCGCGGGAAGGCTGCTCTCCTGCAAAGCCTGCGCGATGACCTGCTCGCCGACGCTCTGCATCAACTGCACGAGGCTGTAGAAGCCTGCCTCCTGCGCCTCGTCGTGCGCGTCGGCCGGGCCCGCCCCTTCGCCCTCGCCCGGCGTGACGCCCCAGAGGTGGGCTATCGTCTGCCACGCGCGCCCCTGCGCCCGGAGCTCTACGAAGAGGTCTTCGTAGTGTGCGCGCTCGGACGGGTCGATGGCGTAGAGGTCTTCGCCGAGTCGCTGGAAGCGCTCGCCGCGCCTGACGCTCACCACGTCGTGCCCCTCCTCCTTCAGCCGCTCGGCCAGGCGCGCGCCGAGCCCGCACTCGTCGGCGAATACCAGCCAGCAACGGCCCCGGTCGCCCTTCTCGACGGGGCGCGCGAGGTGCGGCGGCGCGGTGCGCTTCCAAGCGGGCTGGTAGAACCACTCGGCCGCGTCCGCCTTCTTGCCGAGCCGGTCTTCGTGGTCGAGCATCCCCGCGTCTACGCCGGGCTGCCGCTTCTCGACCCAGTAGCGCTGCCGCTCGAACGGGTAGGTCGGCAGGCCGACGCGGTGGCGGCGTTCGAGCGCGCTGAACTTCTGCCAATCGACCTCCGCGCCCGCCATCCAGAGCTTGCCGAGCGTCGTCAGCACGGAAAGCTCCTCGGGCTGCGCAGAGCCTATGCGGCCGAGCGACGAGAGGACGAGTTGGGCGCGGGGCCTTTCGGGGTGCTGCCTGGCGAGCGACGAGAGCGTCTGGCCGGGGCCGACTTCGAGGAGGATGCGCTCGCCCTCCTTGAAGAGCTCTTGCAGCCCTTCGGCGAAGAGGACTGTCTGGCGCAGGTGCTTGGCCCAGTAGCCGGGCTTGGTCGCCTCGGACGGCTGCATCCACGTGCCCGTGACGTTAGAGACGTAGGGTATGCGCGGCGGGTGTAGGCCGACCCTCTTAACCTGCTCCGTAAACCTTTCCAGGATCGGCTCCATCATCTCCGAGTGGAAGGCGTGCGAGGTGTGCAGGCGCCGGCAGCCGACCTCGCGCGTACACAACTCCTGTTCGAGCGCGTCCACGGCCTCGACCGGCCCCGAGAGCACGTAGTTGCCCGGCCCGTTGACGGCCGCGATCGCTATCTCCTTACTGCGCAGGCGGTGCGCGTCCTCCTCGGTCAGCCCGCCCACGGAGAGCATCGCGCCGCCCGGCAACTCCTGCATCAGCGAGCCGCGCGCGGCGACGAGCGCCAGCGCGTCTTCAAGCGAGAAGACCCCGGCCAGGCACGCGGCGACGTACTCGCCGATGCTGTGCCCGATCATCGCGTCGGGCTTCACGCCCCACTCCATCCAGAGCTTCGCGAGCGCGTAGGAGACGACGAAGACAGCGGGCTGCGTCGTCCCCGTCTGCGTCAGCCGCCGGCCCGCCTCCTCCAAATTCTCGTCGCGCGGGTTGATGACTTCGCGCAGGTCGAAGCCGAGGTGCGGCATCAGGAACTCGGCGCAGCGGTCGACCTGCCAGCGGAAGATCGGCTCGGCCGCGTACAGCTCGCTGCCCATCCGCACGTGCTGCGCGCCCTGCCCGGGGAACATGAAGACGACGGGGCGGCGGCCCGGCTCCGTGTACCCCGAGAAGACGCGCCGGTGATCCGGCGTCTCAAGCGCCTCGACGGCCTCGCCCGCGTCGCGGCAGACGACCACGCGCTTGTGCGCGAAGTCGCGCCGGCCGACCTGTAGCGTGTAGGCCACGTCGGCGAGCTTGAGGTCGGGATGCGCCTTGAGGTGCCCGGCCAGGTTCGCCGTCGCGGCGTCGAGCGCGCTCCCGGTCTTCGCGGAGAGGACGAGCAGTTGATACTCCCTCGACTCGCCCGCCTCTTGACGCTCGCCCGCCTCCTCCAGGACCAGGTGCGCGTTGGTGCCGCCGATGCCGAAGGAGCTGACGCCCGCGCGCCGCGGCGTCGCGCCCGCGGCCCACTCCGCGAGCTTCGCGTTGACGTAGAAGGGGCTGTCGGCGAAGTCGATGGCGGGGTTCGGCCGCTCGAAGTGGAGGCTCGGCGGGAGCTGCCTGTGCCTGAGCGCGAGCACGGTCTTGACGAGGCCGGTCACGCCCGCCGCCGCGTCGAGGTGGCCGACGTTGGTCTTGACGGAGCCTATCGCGCAGAAGTTCTTCCGCTGCGTCGAGGCGCGGAAGGCTTGCGTGAGCGCCTTGACCTCGATGGGGTCGCCGAGCGGCGTGCCCGTGCCGTGCGCCTCGACGTAGGTGACCGTCTCGGCGTCCACGCCCGCGAGCGCCTGCGCCATCATGATCACCTCGGCCTGCCCCTGCACGCTCGGCGCGGTGTAGCCGATCTTCTGGAAGCCGTCATTGTTGAGCGCCGCGCCCTTGATGACGGCGAGCACCTGATCGCCGTCGGCGACGGCGTCCGCCAGGCGCTTGAGCACGACGACGGCCGCGCCGCTGCCCAAGACCGTCCCCTGCGCCGCAGCGTCGAAGGCGCGGCAGTGGCCGTCGGGCGAGGAGATGCCGCCCTCGCGGTAGAAGTAGCCAGCTTTCTGCGGGACGACGACGCGCACGCCGCCCGCCAAGGCCATGTCGCACTGGTAGCTCTGGAGGCTCTGGCACGCGAGGTTGACGGCGACGAGCGAGGTCGAGCAGGACGAGCCGACGGTGACGGCCGGGCCGCGCAGGTTCAGCTTGTAGGAGACGCGCGTCGAGACGTGGTCTTTGTCGTTGCCTATGAGGATCTGGAACCCGTCGAGCGCGGACATGAACTCCCTGTTCGAGTAGAGGTTCATCAGGTAGGAGTTGACGCCCGCGCCCGCGTAGACGCCGACGGCGCCCTCGTACTTCTCCGCGTCGTAGCCCGCGCCCTCAAGCGCCTCCCACGCGCATTCGAGGAAGAGGCGGTGCTGCGGGTCGGTTATCTCCGCCTCGCGCGGGTTGAAGCCGAAGAAGGGCGCGTCGAAAAGGTCAACGTCGGCGAGGTAGCCGGCGGCCCTCACGTACTGAGGGTTGCTCAGCACGCTCGGGTCGATGCCCACCTCCTCCAGCTCCGTCTGCGAGAACTGGATGACGGACTCCACGCCGTCGCGCAGGTTACGCCAGAACTCCTCGACGTTCCTCGCGCCGGGCCAGCGGCCCGCCATGCCTACGACGGCGATGCCTTCCGGCGAGTCGTGCTCTTCCGAGTTAGACATCTCTCCTAGACCTCTGCTTCATCGCCTGCCGCTGGCGGCTGGCGGCCAGCTTTTGCTTCTCGGCCCGCTCGTTGATCTTCGCGCGCGAGAGCTGCTCCTCGCGCGCGCGCTCCATGTAGCCGACGAGCGCGCTGATGGTCGGGTACTGGAACATCTCGATCATCGACAGCTCTTGCTCAAAGACCCTTTCGAGCTTCACCTTGCCGAGCACCTGAACCATCAGGAGGGAGTGGCCGCCGAGGTCGAAGAAGTTGTCCTCGACGCCGACCTCCTCCACCCCCAAGACCTGCTGCCAGATGGCCGCGAGCCTCTTCTCCGGGGCGTTGGAGGGGGCCACGTACGCCTCCTCAAGCTCCGGCCGCAGGTACTCGGGCTCCGGCAGGGCCCTCCGGTCAACCTTCCCGTTGGGCGTCAGCGGGAGTTCGTCCATCAAGACGAACGCGGAAGGCGTCATGTACTCGGGCAGCTCTTTCTTCAGCCGCGCGCGCAGCCCATTGGCCGCCGCGCCCTCCCCCACCACGTAAGCCACGAGGCGACTCTCTCCGCCCTCCTGCCTCGCGACCACCACCGCCTGCCGCACTCTCTCGTCGGCTTCGAGGGCAGACTCTATCTCCCCCAGCTCAATCCTGAACCCTCTCACTTTTACCTGGTGGTCTATCCTCCCCAGGTACTCCAACTCTCCGCCGGCCAGGTACCTCACCAAGTCCCCCGTGCGGTACAGCCTCCCGCCTCCGACCTCTCCGAAGGGATTCGGGGTGAACTTCTCGGCGGTCAGCCCCGGCCTGTTCAGATACCCCCTCGCTAAGCCGTCGCCTCCAATCAGCAGCTCGCCGGCCACGCCCACCGGCACGGGGTTGAGACTCTCGTCAACGACGTACATCCGCACGTTCGAGACGGGCCTGCCTATCGTCACCCGCTCGGTTCCGTCAGCCCTCCACGAACTCGCGTCGATGGTCGCCTCGGTCGGCCCGTAAAGGTTGTAGAGCTCGGCATCCACCCTCTCCCTGAACCTCTTCACAAGCTCCGCGCTCAACGCCTCCCCGCCCACGCACACTCGGCGCAGGCTCTCGCACTCGGCTATCTCCTCCTCCTCGACGAGCAGCCGCAGCATCGACGGCACCACCTGCACCACGGTCACCGACTCCTCGCGCATGTGCCTGACGAGGGCGGCGCTATCCCTGTGCGCGCCTGGGGGGGCCATCACCAGCTGCGCCCCGCAGAGGAGAGGCGCGTAGAACTCCCACACCGAGGCGTCGAAGCTCAGCGGCGTCTTCTGCAAGACCCTGTCCTCCGCGTCGAGCGGCATCTCGTCCGACATCCAGAGCATGTGGTTCGAGATCGCCCTGTGTGTGATGACCACCCCCTTCGGCCTGCCCGTCGAGCCGGACGTGTAGATGACGTACGCGGGGTGCTCGGCCGACATCTCAAGACGAAGAGCGTCGCCGCTCTGCTCGGAGATGACATGCCAGTCCGAGTCGAGCGCGACGACGCGAGCCGTCTGCGGCGACAAGGTGTCGAGCAGCGCTTGCTGCGTGAGCAGCACAGAGACCTGACTGTCTTCGAGCATGAAGTCCAGACGCTCGCGTGGGTACTCGGGGTCAAGAGGCACGTATGCCGCGCCGGCCTTGAGCACGCCGAGCAGCGCCACGACCATCTCAATTGAGCGCTGCATGCAGACGCCCGCCCGCGCCTCGGGGCCGACGCCGAGGGTGCGAAGATGACGGGCGAGTTGATTCGCGCGCGCTTCGAGTTCGCGGTACTTAAGCTCCGTGCCGTTGAAGGTGACGGCAACCGCGTCGGGCGTGCGCGCGGCCTGCCGCTCGAAGAGTGTGTGCAGACACTCGGCCTGGCCGTAGTCGGCGCGCGTGTCGTTCCAGCTCGCGAGCAGGCTTTGCTCCTCCTGCGTGACGAGCGGGATCGAGCGCAGGGGCCGGTCGGGGTCGGCCGCGGCGTGTTCGAGCAGGCTCCGGAAGTGGCCGAGCATTCGGCGCACGGTGCCCGCGTCGAAGAGGTCTGAGTTGTACTCGAAGGAGCAGTGCAGGCCGGCGGGCGAGTCCGCGAGGTTGCACGTCAGGTCGAACTGCGAGGACTGGAACTCGCCGCCGAGCGGCGTCAGCGCCAGGCCCGGGAGCTCAAAGCTGACGTGCTGCGAGGCGTTCTGCAAAAGGAACCAGACCTGGAAGAAGGGGTTGCGGCTGAGGTCGCGCTCCGGCTGCAACTCTTCTACCACTACCTCGAAGGGCAGGTCGTGGTGCGTGTAGGCGCCGAGCGCGACCTCGCGCATGCGCCCGACCAGCTCGCGGAACGTGACGCCGCCCGAGAGGTCGGTGCGCATGACGAGCGTGTTGACGAAGAAGCCTATGAGCTTCTCGACCTCGACGCGGTCGCGGCCCGCGACGGGCGTGCCGACGAGTATGTCCTCCTGCCCGGTGTAGCGGTACAGGAGCGCCTTGAAGGCCGCGAGCAGAGTCATGAAGAGCGTGCTCCCCTCCTGCCTGCTCAGGGCCTTGAGCGAGTCGGCGAGCGACGCGGGCAGCCGGACGACCTCCTTCGCGCCTTTGAAAGTCTGGACGGCGGGGCGCGGCCGGTCTGTCGGCAGTTGAAGGGCGGCGGGCTGCCCACCGAGCTGCCCCCTCCAGTACGCGACCTGCTCCGCGAGCACTTCGCCTTGCAGCCAGTCGCGCTGCCACGCGCCGTAGTCCGCGTACTGCACGGGCAGCTCCGCGA
>JAIVJM010000267.1:0-19827 GCA_020199995.1 Acidobacteriota bacterium
GTACTTTGCTTTAACTTCCGGCCATGTCGGGTGTACGAAAGGGTGAGCGGCCTGAACCGTCGCATATCCTAACGCGGAGGACGCTGCAACGATCATAAAGACTATCAGTGTCATTCTCAGCTTAGTTTTGACCATCATCTCCTCCGTTCGTGTCTGGGGCCGGTTCCGGCTTTGTTAAAAACTCTCTCACCTCGTCGCCAAAGGTCTGGCGGATTCCACCAATCAGCGCCCCTTTGTTCCGGCCGCGTACCTGACCGTCCTCAAGCATCACGGCGTCAAGCCTAACGTCAATGCGGTGGTAGCTCTCTAACCCTTCCCTCGGCACCCACACCCTTTCCAGTTTCGGTATGTTCTTGCCATCTTGTGGCATTGAGTCACGAAGCAACCCTCCGAATACGGCTGTTCCTGGCGGAATACAGCTGTAGGTCGGGGATAGGAACTGATCGCGGCTCTCACTATTTGGGAAGGCTAACGGCTGGACAACCGTTTTAGACCACTCATGCACTTCCCCTGATTTGGAATGCGCCTCATAGACTGCCCTGTAGGCTACGAGGGTGTGCTCGCCCGAATTTCTTATGACGAAATCACCCGGGTTCTCTCCGCCACCGGGAATCTCTAGTTGTAGTTTCAACTCATCAATACCCTCAACGTTGACTTGAGGATACTCGGTAGCATGCTGATGCATAACAGCTCCTATGATGCCGCCGCCGAACGCCAGTAACGCAATAACTATCAAGACGCTCTTATTTCGCGACATAACACAATCACCCTCTTCCAACTTCATGTTTTGGCAACGTGAGAAATAGTGGAGAGTCTTACTGTGATCCCGCCAAAAAACCGTTCGCGGAAAACCTTATGTAAAGTCGGTACAGGTGCGTGATCATTTACTTCAGGGCCGAGGTTATTAAGATTGATGGGAACGGGATTCGCCTGCGCACATACATTGCTAGTGATAAAGCCGAACAGGAGGAGAGCTATTTGAGGGAGTAGCTTCTTCACAATCTCAACTCCGGTTGAGAAGTTAGCCCGATCATGGTTATGAGGTTAACGATTCTAAGAATACCGCCAACAGACCTGTGCGGCTGTTAACGACTAGCATTAATCATTGGTTGAGAGGTTATACGTAAGCCACGCCGGGGAGAGGTGTGTCTGTCTTCACCGTAAGCGCACAGAACTTTTACCTTCGTCCGGAAGCATTGTCAACGAAATCCTCTCCCTGACCGCTTATCGCTTTTTGGAGACAAGTAATAAGCGGTCATCGAGACTTGGCGACACTACTGCGCGGCGAACGTTTCCACTTTCAAGTCATCGCCGTCGGTTGAGACGGTGATTATGCCGCGCTCGCCGGTGGTTAAGACTTGCGCGCCGCACGCGCGCCAGCGTTCGAGGACTTCAGCGTGCGGGTGGCCATAGGGCGAGTCGAGCCCGACCGAGATGACGGCGAGCGTTGGGCGCGTCGCGTTCACGAAGGCTTGCGTCGAGGAGGTGCGGCTCCCGTGATGCGCGACCTTGACGGCATCGCAGCGCAGCTCGTCGTGCGCGGCGACGAGCGCCGCCTCCGGGCCGCTTTCGATGTCGCCGGTGAGGAGAATCGTCCTCCGCCCGAAGCGGACGCGCAGCACTACTGAGTCGTCGTTGCGCGACGCCGCGCCCCGCGCGGCCCGCGGCGGCCAGAGGACGTCAATACGGACGCCGCCCCCGAAGCGCAAAACGTCACCGCGCGCAATCATTTGAAGCGGAATTCCCGCGCCTCGGGTGGTCGAGTCGAAACGCGCGAACTCCTCGTCCCGCGCGGGAGCTTGCGCCAAGAGCGCGGCGTCCACCTTGAAGTTCGACGCCACGTCGTTGAGCCCTTCGATGTGGTCGGCGTGGGCGTGCGTGGGCAGGATGAAATTGACGCGCCCGCGCCCGCGCCGCCAGAGGTATTCCGACACCACCGCTTCCCCCACGCCACGCACATCGCGCTCGAACGGCTCTGAGCCCTCATCAACGTCACGCCGCGCGCCGAAGCGCGGGCGGCCGCCCCCGTCAACCAGCAGTGTCGTCCCATCGGGCATCGTCAGAAGTGCCGCGTCGCCCTGTCCCACGTCGAGAAAATCCACGCGGAGCCTGCCGTCGGGCCGCCCCGCGCTGAAGGGGTGCAGGACGATGAGCAACGCCAGCGTGGCGGATGCGCAGGCCGCCGGTCTGACGAGGCGACTGCGCGCCGCGCCGCGCTCTTCCGAGCCCGCAGCCGACGCCCTGACCGATGTCAGTCGTCGTGCCGCCTCGAACATCAGAATCAACAGAGGCGCGTAATAGAGAACATAGACGAACGCCGCCGCGCCGGAATACTCCGCCGGACGGAGGTTCGACACTCTGGCCGCGGCGAAAGGCTCGACGCTGTGCGATGCCAGCCAGCTCGACGCTTCGGCGAGGCCCACGAAAGGCGCGGCCAGCGCGGCGCTCACGGTCGAAACGACGGAGGCGGCGAGCGCCGCGAGCGAGAGTACGACCAGCAACACTCCGACGAAGACGTTCAGCACGAGCCCCGCGAGCGAGAGCCTGTGAAAGTAGAGCACCTGAAGCGGAAGCAGCACGAACTGCACCGCGAGCGAGACGAGCAGCACGGCGAAGACCGCGCGCAGGAGCCTCTGCACGCGCCAGCGTTCGAGGCGCGCGGCCCAAAGCGTTTTGAAAAGCCCGTAACTGTGCGTCGAGCGTTCCATCTCTCTGTGGTGGCGACGCTCGCTCCAGAAGAGCAGCTCGCCGAGCGTGAGCCACCAGCGCGCACATTCGGGGGGGCGCGGCGTCGCGCGCACGGGTCTCCACTCGCCGACCTCTTTCAGGTTCGAGAGCAACGGCAGGGCGAGCGCGACGATGGCGAGCACGGAAAGGAAGGTCAACTGAAACGAGGGGTCGAGCAGGTTGCGCGGACGCCAGACGAGCAGAGCGAGCGCCGCCCCGCCGAGCGCATTAAGCGCGCTCGCGCGACGCCCCAGCGCAGGCGCGAGCGCCGCGACGGAGAACATCAAGGCCGCGCGCACCACCGACGCCTCCGCGCCCACGCCGATGGTATAAGCCCACACGGCCGGGATTCCTGTACCTCTCGGCGCGCGTGGGCGATGACATCACGCGCACGCGCGCGCCGCGCCTCAGTTCCAAAGCCTCGTACTCTCGGCCCGCGCGCGCGTCACGCACCGGAGCGAAGAACTCCACGCGCCCAGAGGCGGCGCGCTCCGCCGTCCCCCCGCGCCTCAGCCGCTCGACGCGCAATGTGAACAGAAGCCCGTCGGGCGCGACCTCCAGCGCGCGCTCCAACACGCCGGTCAGCTCCAGAGGCTCGCCCGAAATGACCTGCCCCCGCTCGTAAAAGCTTCGCAGACGCGTCTCGCCGACGCGCGCCTCCCCGATTGACGCCAGCGCCGCGCCCGCGCAGACGAAGGCGGCGACGGCGACGCACGAGGAGAGCGCGAGCCTGTTTTTGACGAAGGCGACGACGGCGCAGGACGTCAGGCAAACTCCGCCGATAAGGTAAGGCGCGGGCGGCGGGGGCGAGAAACTCGCGAGCAGCACGCCGCACGAGAAGGCCGCCGCGAGGACGACGAGCGGGTAAGCGTTGAACGAAGGTTTGTGCGTGACCGCGCGCTTCATCATCAAAAGATGTGAGCCGAGCCGTGAGCACGTGCGCGTGCGCGCCTGCTGTTGTAGTGCGCGGGCACGAAAGTGCAGGAGCGCGCGCGGGGCGCCGGGCTTGGATGAAGGCGGGAATTTAAGGTGCGTGCTCGCGGCACGCATGCGGTTCGGAGGGTGTCTTTATGCGCCGGGCGGGCGAAGATTTTTTACTTCGCGCCGCCGCTCACAATGGCCGTCGCGCGGTCAATCTCGGCGGCGAGTCGCGCGAGCGTGTTCGCCACGACGACGATCTGCTCGTCGGCCTCTTTCCAGTCATGCTGCTCGATGGCCTCTCTCACGCCCGGCAGGGTCTTGACGCCGTAGCCCGTGTAGAAACCGGGCGCGTAAATCTGATGTTTGAACCACGGGCGGCGGGGCAACCCCTCGCCGCGCGTCATCGTCTGCTCGACCCCCTTCAAGACCTCGTCGAGCGACTTCTGCCTCTCGCGCGTGCGGGCGGACTCCTGCCATTGGGGGCCGCCGAGCGCCGCGTGATAGAGCCGCGCGCTCTCCTGCAGACGCGCCAAAGCGTTCTGGAGCGGCGCGAAGTTGAGGTGCGGGGCGGGCGCTTCGGGCTTCGGCGCGACGAAGGGCTCGGTCGGGTCGGCGACGGCTTCAAATGTTTTGTCGCCGATGCGCCGGTTCTTCTCGGCGATCTCCGCGCGCGTCTCGTCCGCGAGCCGCGTCACTTCCCGCACGTAGTGCCCGAGCGTGTCGGCGAACCCGTCGAAGGAGAGCGGGAGCGTGTCGGCCTCGGCGAAGCGCAGGATAGTGCGCCCGCAAACTTTCGCGAGCGCGATGCCATAGTCGAAGTTCGGGTCGCCGAAGCGCGTGTAGTGATCGAACGAGTCGTAGATCGAATGATAAGAGCCGCCGTTGTCTTCGCCGCCGAAGCCGAGGTTGAGCGTGGCGACGCCGAGGTGCTGGAGGAAGGGCGTGAAATCCGATCCTGAGCCGAGCGCGTCGAGGCGCAGGTCGGCGCGCTCCCTCGCCTCGCGCCTCTCTTCGGCGTCGCCGTTGAGGACGGTGTACGAGCGTGCGCGTTCACGGACGGGGATTTTCTTCTGCGGGTCGGTGACATCGCGCGCCACCTCGTTGATGAAACCTTCGAGCGTGTGCGAGCCGCCCATGCTGAGGAAGCCGCGCCCGTTCGAGTCGGTGTTGACGTAGAGCACGGCGTGGCGGCTGAGTTCTGCGGCGTGCGTCTCGACCCACTCGGTCGAGCCCAAAAGGCCCGGCTCTTCGGCGTCCCACGCGGCATAGATGATCGTCCGCTTCGGCCTCCAGCCGGTCTTCGCCAGTTCGCCGACGGCGCGCGCCTCTTCGAGCAGCGCGACCATGCCGCTGATGGGGTCGCTCGCGCCGTTGACCCATGCGTCATGATGGTTGCCGCGGATGACCCACTGGTCGGGGCGCTCGCCGCCGCGCAGACGCGCGATAACGTCGAAGGCCGGCGCGAGCTTCCAGTCGAATTCGAGCTTGAGGCGCACCCGCGCCGGGCCGGGGCCGAGGTGGTAGGTGACGGGCAGCGCGCCGCGCCACGCGTCGGGCGCGACCGCCCCGCCGAGCGCGCGCAGCAGCGGCAGCGCGTCCGCGTAAGAGATGGGCAGCACGGGAATCTTCGTGAGCGTCGGGGCCGCCTTCCGGTCGAGGCGCTTGGCGTCCTTCGTCGCGCCGACGCCGGGCGTCAGCGGGTCGCCGGGGAAGAGCGGCATGTCGGCGACCGAGCCGCGCTGCGCGCCCTGCTCGTTGCGCCATGCCCCCTTCGGGTAGACGTCGCCCCGAAAGTATCCGTCGTTGCGCGGGTCGGAGTAGATGATGCACCCCAGCGCGCCGTGCTCGGCTGCGACCTTCGGTTTGATGCCGCGCCAAGAGCCTCCGTAGCGCGCGATGACGATCTTCCCCTTCACGTCAATACCGCGCCTCTCCAACTCCTCGTAATCCTTCGGCACGCCGTAGTTGACGTAGACGAGTTCGCCCGTCACATCGCCGTCCACCGAGTAGGCGTTGTAGATGGGAAGCTGCTCGGCTGACTGATTCGAGGTCGCGTCACCCTCAATCGGAGGCTCGGCGAGCTGTGCCGTGAACTTCTCAGGCCCGAGCAGCTCAAGGACGCGCGTCTTCGGAGTCGGGAACAGTACGTCGAAGCGTTCGATCTCCACCTCGTAGCCCCACGAGCGGAAAAGCCCGGCCATGAACTCGGCGTTCTCCTTCCCGTAAGGCGACCCGACGTGGTGCGGCCTCGCCGACAGACGCTTCATCCACTCGCGCAGGTTTTCTCTCTTCAGAAGCGCGTCGAAACGCGCTTCGAGCGCGCGCTGCCGCTCTGCGCCCTCCCGGCTAAAACCCGAAAGGGCGTTGCCCTCGAAGGTCGCGGCCCGCGCCGTCAGAAGCAGACCCGCGAGTGCGAGCGCGAGCAGGACACGCAGTGAGCGAAGATGCGGCATGAAAGCCTCCGGCCAGTTTTGGAATTGAAATGTCGAACTGTGGCGGGTGCAAACTTTATTACAGATTGCCTGCGCCATCAAGAGAGAGTTCCGGCGCGGCAAGCAACACCGCACACGCCGACATCAGGGTCGGAACCGCGCCGCACACGGCGAAGAGCCGGTTGCGGGTGACGGTCTTTAAGTCTCTCAAACAGGAAAGTGAGGAGATAGGAAGAACTGGCCCAAATTTCAGAACGTGATGTGCGCGACTGTTTCGACGTGGTGTGTCTGGGGAAACATGTCGAAGGCGCGGACGGAGGAGAGGCGGTAGCCGCCCGCGATCAGCGCCCGCAGGTCGCGCGCGAGGGTGGCGGGGTCGCAGGAGACGTAGGAGATACGGGAAGGTCGGAGCGTGAGGAAGGCGGCGACGGTTTCGGGTTCCGCGCCCGCGCGCGGCGGATCGAGGAGGGCGAAGTCGAAGGGCGCGTGCGCCTGCGAGCGCCGGCGCATCCATTCGCCGACGCCTGAAGTTTCCACGCGGGCGTTCGAGAGGCCGGCTGCCTGTAGGTTGCGACGCGCGAAGGCGCAGGCCGCCGCGTTGCCTTCGACGCCCACGACGCGCGAGAAGCGGCGCGCGAGCGGCAGCGTAAAGAGGCCGACGCCGCAGAAGAGGTCGAGCGCGCTCTGGCCGCCCGCGTCGCTTAAGGCCTCGCGGACGAGCGGTTCGAGCAGTCCGTGGTGAATCTCCGCCGGGGGCTCGACGCGCGCCACGCGGCGCAGGCAGTCGCGGACGATCTCGACCTTTGCGGCGAGCTGCGCTTCGTAGCTCAACTGCTGAAAGTCGCAGCCGCCGCACCGACCGAAGTAGGGGCACAACGGTTCGACGCGCGCGATTGAGGGTTCGAGGATTCGTTTGATCGAAGCGAAGGCCGTGCCGCCGCTCAGGCGCTCGACGCGCACGAGCGCGCGGTCGCCGGGGGCCGAGAGCGCGACGAGGAGCGTCTGCCCTTCGGCGTGTGCGAGCCCGAGGCCGCCGGGCAGGATGCGCTCGACCGTGACTTCGAGTTCCGCCCCGGCGCGCAGGCGCTCGACTCCCGGCTGCGCGTCGAGGCGCGCCTCTCGCTTCCGCTTGCCCATAAGCCCGAAACGTCCGGTGCGGCTCAGTAAGGATACTGCTGTTGACCCGGCTGGTACTGCTGCTGCTGGCCCTGCCAGTCCTGCGGCTGCGGCGGCGCGCCATAGCCGGCGTCAGCGTTTTCGAGTTCGAGTTCGAGCCCGCCGAGGAAGCCCGCGGCGACGTTATAGACGAGCGCGCCGAGCGCCCCGAAGATGAATCCGATGACGCCGTACATGATGGGCAGCCCGATCATGTAGAAGAGGCCGAGCCCGATGCCGACGCCGCCTCCGGCGCGTCCGTCGCTCCCGCCCGCTGCCATGATCGCCGCGCCGAAGACCATCATGATGAGGCCGAGGGGAATGCCGATAATCAGTCCCAGCGCAGCCATGACGACGGCATAGAGCTTGGCCGCGGAAAAGACGCCGAAGCGCTTGATGACCATTTTTGCCATTGCGAAATCTCCTTCTTTCCGATTGGGGGTTTCAAAGATAGAACAGACTCAGACGCGGGATGCGGCACTCTTCGCGCAGCAGTTTCGCCAGCAGATTGTCCAGCGTCTGCTCGTAGGTGGCGCGCTCCATACGCTTGCGGTACGCGCTCAACTGCTCTTCGGCCAGCCCGCGTCTGTCCGCGAGCAGCTCGGGCGAAAGCGATGCGCGCACGGCGCGATCCAGCAAGTTCTCAAGGTCGGAGAGGGAGTTTTCGAGCTGCTCCGCGTTGGGGCGCGCGGACGCGGCGAAGTCCTTCTCCAGTTCCGCGAGCCTTGAGGCGGCGCGCGCGAGCGCCTCGAACAACTCGGCGGCCCCACGCTCTTCGCGCTTTTCAGCGGACGCGCGTTCGAGCGTCGCGCGACACTCCGCGAGGTGCGCCGCGATGACCGCGCGCGGGAACGGCAGCCCGCGCCCCTCATCCACGGCATCGCCCGGCCCCTCGCCTTCCGCCTCAGTCCCGACTGCGACGCTCGCGCCGCGCTGCGATTCGAGCCACTCGGAGACGTCCTCAATCTCGGTGAAGTAGTTGAAATAATTGATGCGCGCCGGCTCGGGCTCAGACCCGGCGGCGTGCGCGCCCTCTACTTTGCTCATTACTCTCGGCAGTGAACGGAAACGAAAGCAGGTTATCGGAAGTTATCAAGACCCACGGCTTTGCCGCCGCTAAGGATGAACAGGCGGCGCGCAATAGTCAAGAACTTTTATGAGCCCGGCGGGGGCGGCCCCTCGACGGCCTGCATCCGCTCGTAGACCAGCCGCAGGCCGTCGAGCGTGAGGGTCTTGTCCACCACCTCGATGAACTCGGAGGCGGTGGCGATGAGCGGGGCGAGCCCGCCCGTCGCGATGATGCGGGGCCGGTGTCCCAGCTCCTCGATCATGCGGCGCAGGATGCCGTCCACGAGCCCCGCGTAGCCATAGTAGAGGCCGGACTGAATTGCCCCCACGGTCGAAGTGCCGATGACCGTGCGCGGGCGCTCGATGGCGACGCGCGGCAGTCGCGCGGCGCGCGCAAACAGCGCGTCCGAAGAGATTGAGATGCCGGGCGTGAGCACGCCGCCGAGGTAGCGCCCTGCGGCATCTATGACCTCGAAGTTGGTCGCCGTGCCGAAGTCCACGACGATGCAGGGCGCGCCGTACTTGTGAACGGCGGCGACGGCGTCCACGATTCTATCCGCGCCCACGTCCGAAGGGGGGTCATAGAGAATGGTGAGGCCCGTGTCGGTCGTATGATCTATGAAGAGCGGCGTGAGTTGAAAATAGACCTCCGACATCCGCTTCAGAGTGTGGTCGAGCTGCGGGACGACAGACGCGATGGCGACGGCGTGGATGGCCTGAAAGTCGAGCCCCGCGAGCGCGAACAGATTGCGCGCGTGCACGCCGTACTCGTCCACCGTGCGCGCACGCTCCGTCGTCAGCCGCCAGTGATGCGCCAGCGTCTCGCCGTCAAACACCCCGAGCGACGTGTTGGTGTTCCCAACGTCCATCACGAGCAGCATCCCTCTCCCCCCCTCAACACTTCTTCTATCGCATCACAGGCCGAGTCCGCGCCGTTTTCGCTCCTCACAAGTCTTCCGACCTCGGCGGCTCTCTCAGCATAACTTTTATCCTTCAGCATGACGCGCAGTTCCCTCGCCGCGCTCTCGCGGTTGTACTTCGGGCGCGGCAGACTGCGGCCCGCGCCGAGTCGTGCAACGCGGGCCGCGTTGTCGAACTGGTCGTGGCTGAAGGGCACGATGAGCGAGGGCACGCCGGCGCGCATCCCCTGCCCCGTCGTGCCGACGCCGCCCTGATGGACGACGGCGCGCGCGCGCGGCAGGACTTCGCCGTAGGGCGCGTATTCAAACGCGGCGACGCCCTCGGGCAGCGAGTCGGGACGGTTGCGCGCGTCGCCGATGAGGAGCAGCGCGCGTTCACCCACAGAGAGCGCCGCGGCGATTGACTCAAGGTAAAAATCTTCCGCCACCCAGATCGCGGACGAGCCGAGCGTGAACACCACGGGCGGCGGCCCTTCGTCGAGAAATTGACGCAGTCCGGGTTCGAGTTCCGCCGCGTCGCCCGCGCGGTCGCGCCGGTCGTAGAAGGGGAAGCCGGTGACGCGCGTGTGGGCCGGCCAGTCGGGCTGCGGCTCGGCGAGCGCGCGCGAAAACAGCGCCAGTACCCTTGTCGGCGAGTGCTGCCCTTCGAGGATGGGGTTCCCCGCGCGCGGCGGCAGTCCCAGCGCGGCGCGGAAGCGGTAGACCGGCTCGGCGTACTTCTCCAACTGCCATCCGGCCAGCCGCATGAAGGCGCGTGCGACGTGCGGGCTCAACTTCAGAAGGTGATAGAGGCCCGGCATCTGCGGCGGCACGGGCGGGTCGTAGACGGAGAAGAAAGAGATCGGCGCGAGCACGCTCGACACCCAACGGATGCCCGTCTTCTCGACAAGCGGCGGGGCGACGAGAGAGAGCGGGTGTGTCAGCAGCAAGTCAGCGCCGCGCGTGGCCTCTGTGAGCGCGTCGTAGGTCTCGCCGAGGTACGGCAGCACGTATTCCTTGAAGACCCTCTCGCTTCCCTTCTTCGCGTCCATCAGCGTTGAGACGATGCGGCTCACTTCGTCTGGCTGGTCGTAGGACGGAAGCTTCGGCGGGATCGGGTGCAGCCCCAGCCCCACGGCGTCGGTCTTCTCGCGGTAAATCTCCGAAGTGACGATGACGGGCCGGTGTCCACGCCGCTTCAGTTCGAGCGCGACGGCGATGTACGGGTGCACATCGCCGAACGAGCCGAAAGTCGAGATGACGATTCGCTTGCCTTGTTGTGCCGGACTCATTCAGAAGAATTGTACTTCGCTTTGGGAAGTAACCAACATATTTGTAGCCAAGCCGGAGACGGCATATTTGTAGGCCCGTCAGGGGCAGGATATTTGTAGCCCCGTCAGGGGCGATAGAATATCAACCCCACAAGTATTGCTCGTCGTACGCGATACCATTCTTCTCTAAAAATGCTTTGAACTCCTCTTTAAATGTCACCTTCCGGTGATGTTCTTCTTGATGTGCAATGTACGCGCCGACCGTTTTCGCATTCGACTGGCTGACGCTAAACGCGCCATAACCGCTCTGCCAGCCGAAACGGGCAATCCTCTTTTCCTCATGTGCCCAACGTGAAGAGTTGGTCTTCAATACGCGCAATGCGTCCGAAAGCGAGAAGTTCGGTGGAAGATAGACCAGCGAGTGGACGTGGTCGGCAGTTCCGTTGATGAGGACAGCCGTCCCTTTCAGCTCACGAATAATCCCTCCCATGTAAGCATGCAATTCGTCTTTCAATTCGGGCTTGATGAAAGGCGTCCGGTCTTTCGTGCTGAAAATAATATGCGTCAGAAGATTCGTGTATGTGTGAGGCATGTCTTTCGCCCCTCCGGGGCTCTAAAAGGTTTTTGTGTCGCGTGTCACCACGGCTTACGCCGTGGGCTAAATTCTATCGCCCCTTGCAGGGGCTACATTTGTCTCCTTCGCGGCTCGCTCCGCAGCGCGCGGACATCACCGGCGCGGACGATTCTGATTTCGTGTGCGTCTGTTTCTACCCGAAGTGCGCCGTCGGGCTCAAGGCCGCGCGTTGTGCCCTCGAATGTCTCTGCGACGAGCGCGACGCCCACGCGAAGCCCGCGCGCGTAGGTCGAGCGCGTCTCCCACTCTCTGACGATTCGTGCCGCGCCGTCGGGGATGTCCGTCGAGAGCCCGCACGCCTCACGGAGCGCGTCGTGGACGGCGAGCGCCGCGGCAAGCGTGATGAGCGGCCACCCGCTCGCATCGAAACGCGGGCGCAGGACGATGCTGAAGTAGAGTCCAGCGTCTTTCGTCGAGACCCACGCGCGCTCGCGCCGCCCACGCCCCGCCGTCTGCTCGCGCGCGACAATGCACAACCCCCCGGGCGCTCCCTCTGCGGCCTGCCGCGCCGCCTCCGTATTGGTCGAAGGCAGAGAGTCGAAGCGTTGGATGATTGGAGTAAAGGGCAGGCTCATCTGTGGGAAAGGCCGTTTCAGATTTCAAGGCTCGGGCGAGAAGATTTACACGGACGGCGGAAGTTTTCTCGCGTGCGTTGTGATGTTTGGCCGCCTGCGCACGAAAATGTGCGCGTGCGCTCGGACTTTTCGCACCTGCACCTGAAGATTTCACACTCGCGCTTTAATCTTTCAGGGCCGCGCTGTTAATTGTCGCAAGCGTGTCATGCTTTTCCGCACTCGTGATGCAACATTTTGCACCCGCAAAGAAAGGTTTCGCACCTGCAATGTAAGATTTTGCGCCCGCACCGTGCATTTTCACACGCGCACTGAAACCTAATCCTCGCGCGCGAGCGATTCGATGTTGCCGACGTGCTGCTTCTCTTCGAGGAAGGCGAACTTCTGGCCCTTGCGCCAGAACTCGTCCATGCGTGCGTAGAAGATGCGGGCTTTACTCATACGGCAATCTCCACAGTTTCGCGGTCGCTCAGTTACGTTTCGTCCGATTCCAAATACAGGTCAATCGCTTCGCGGATGTTTTCCAGCGCTTCCTCTCTGGTCTTTCCCTGCGTCCAGCAACTCTTCAGCGACGGAACATGCGCAATAAAATACCCGTCCTCGTCCTGCTCGATAACAACCTTAAAGTTCATCACAAAACCTCCTTATTCTCTTCGGAAGCTATTTGAAAAAGCCCCTGAAAGGGGCGATAGAATTTAGCCCATGGCGTAAGCCGTGGGTGCAGCATGAGAAACACATCTCAGCCCCTGAAAGGGGCGAAAGAAATCGGGCGTTGAATGTCTTTCGCCCCCTTCAGGGGCTGATGAATCCATCATCACGTCCTTTCCCACGGCTCGCGCCGTGGGCTAAATTCTATCGCCCCTTAACAGGGGCTTGCGGGTTACTTTCTAAACAGCTTCTCAAGAAGTTTATACGCCCCGCCGCTTTCTCACAAAGATATTGATGCTGACGCCGACCTGAATGCCGAAGACGTTGTGCGTTGTCCCCGACAGCTTCGGATTCTTCCGCACGTTACCGCCTAAATCTATCACGTAAACCTGATCGAAATCCTTCTCCAGATGCTTCCGCACTTCGTCGAAGGCGAGATTTTCAACGAAACTGTTATTCGTCACGAACGCGACCAAACAGCAGAAAAGAGGCGCGAATCAACGTTGACTCGCGCCCCTTCGCTTCGACACTCTCGAATTTTCCCTAGCCGAGCACGCCGCGGAATTTCGACACGCTTGAGGCGTAGCCGGGGAACACTTTCTGCAAATCAGCGTGGCCGAGGTGTTTGGCGGCGACTTCGCCAAAGACATCGCGGAAGTCAGTCGTGAGCGCGAGGTCGCGCCCCTCGAAGAGCTGCTCGTCACGGAGTCCCGGCCATTGGCCGTAGACTTTCCCGCCGCGTACCGCGCCGCCGATGACGAGCATCGCGTTGGCGTGGCCGTGGTCGGTGCCGCCCGTCCCGTTCTGCCGGACGGTGCGCCCGAACTCCGACATCGTGAGGACGACCACGTCCTGCATGCGCTCGGGGCCGAGGTCGGTGACGAGCGCCTTCAAGCCCTGACCGAACTGCGTGAGCAGGGCGGCGAGCTGCCCGCGCGCGCCGCCCTGTGCGCGGTGCGTGTCCCAGCCGCCCATGTCCGTGAAGGCGACTTCGAGCCCGACGCCCGCCTTGATGAGCTGCGCGATCTGCATCAGCGCTTCGCCGTAACGCCCGCGCGGATACTGCGCGCCGTTCTGGGGCTGGTACTGCGCCGGGTTGACCTGCTTGAGAAACTTGACCGCCTCGAAGGTCTCGCGGCCAGTGCCGCGCAGCGCGTCGCCGACGCTCTGCTCGTAGATGTCCTCGAAGCCGCCCTGCACGCCGGCGGTGTTCGCGCCCCCGCGGACGCGGAAGTCTGCGAGGCTCTGCATGGCGAGTGCGGGCGAGCGCCCTTGCATGGCGCGCGGCATGTTCTGCGCAAACGCGACGGCGCGGAAGGGCGTGGCCTTCGCGTCCGGCGCGGCTTGCAGATAACGGTTGAGCCAGCCGTCCGGCGTGGACTTGCGTCCGGGCGTGCCCGACTCCATGTAGTCCTGCGCGTCGAAGTGCGAGCGCGTGTTGTCGGGCGACCCGGCGGCATGCACGATGGCGAGCCGCTTCTCGTCCCACAGAGACTTGAGGGGCGCGAGCGCGGGGTGCAGCCCGAAGAAGCCGTCGAGGTTGACGACCGAATCGCCGGCAGCGCCGCGCTGCGCGATGGCGATCTGCGGGCGGAGGTCATAATAGGCGCGCTCGCCGTGCGGCACGACCATGTTGAGCCCGTCCACCGCGCCGCGCTGGAAGATCGTAATGAGAGTCTTGCGCCTTCCGTTCGGCGCGACGCTCAAGCCTTCGGCCAGCGCCACGCGCCGCAAAAACGACGGCGCGCTCCCCGCCACACCGATACTCGCCAGCGCCAGCGCGCCCCGCTTCATAAAAAATCTGCGACTGTTATTCATCTCAATACCTCTCAAAGCCGTGACAGGTAAACCGTGACGGGTGACAGGAGATAGACAGGTTTTTCAATCCTGTCACCCGTCACGGTTCACGTCTTTTCACTGTCTCTGGAATTCCGGCGAGCCGATGACGAGGGCGGCGATGCGCGCGACTTCGGGGTTGCCGACCGTCGCCGACTCTTCGCGTCTCGCGCGGCGCGCGGCGCGGGATTTCGGCCCCGACGCCGTTTGATTGCGCCCCGACGCTTTCTCTCCCTGCTCCAACATCATCTCGGCCTGCGCCTTCGACGCTACGGGAGCGTTCGACTGATCCGACAACTGCTTCATCAGCACCGCGCGGCTCTTCGGCGAGATGTCGCCTTGCAGGACGAGCCCGAGGAACTGATCCACGATGCGCTCCTGATTGACGGCGCTGCTCGAAGTGGCGTCGTCGCCGACGAAGCGCGCGAGGTCAACGCGCGTGCCGGGGATGCGGTTACTGACAAGCGCGAGGGCGAAGTTCAAACGCTCGAGCAGCGCGCCCGTGTTGACCCAGTGCTCCGCCGTGTCGGGGTACCCGGTCGGCGCTTGATAAAGGTAGAGCGGCTCGCCCATGCGAGCGATCCACTGGTGCAGCGCGGGGCGCGCGTCGGTCTCCGCGCCGAGCGTGCGGACGGCGCTCACGGCCAGCTCGAAGGGCGTCTTGATCTTCGCGCGCCGCGCCTCCGCCGAGTTGAATTCGGGCGCGCTGAAGAGAGCGCGCAGCGTCTCGCGGATGTCGCCATTGTTCTTCGTGAAGGCCGCGGCGACGCGCCCGACGAGCGCGGGCGAAGGATTGTCCGAGACAAAACGGCGGGCCAGCTTCGTGGCGACGAACTTCGCCGTCGAAGCGTGACGGACGCTGCGGGCGAGGACGGCGCGCCGTCTGCGGCTGCTCCCCGTCTCTCGACATCTGCTGCCCGCTGTCCTTCGATGCCGCACCGTCTTTCGACATCGCGCTCTCGTCCGCGCGCCCGCGCATCTCACGGCGTCGCTCTCTTCGCTGCTGCCGGCGCGCGTTCATGCGTCCGCCGCCTTCCCCACCGAGCATCTGCCGCAAAGCCCCGCGCCTGCCCTGCCCCGCGTTTGGGCTCACGCTCTGAAAGTTGTCGAGGTAGAAGAGCATCGCGGGGCTCTTCGCCGTCTCTTCCAGAAGGTCGCGGAAGTTGCCGAGCGCGTGCGGGCGGATCACATCGCGGTCGTAGGAGGTCAGGAACCAGCGGTCGGCTCCCTTCTGCGCGAAGACGTTGAAGTGGTTCGACCAGAAGTCAACCATCACCTCCTGCAACTGCCGCTCGCTGTAGACGGCGCGCAGGATGCGCGAAGCCTGTAGCTCCTGCACGATGCGCTGCGGCGGCTCTAAGCCCTGCTCGCGCATGTACTGCGTGATGACGCGACGGTACTTTGCGCGCTCCGGATTGTCGTCCGCGGGCATGGCCGGATCGTCGTCGTTCGGCTTCGCGGCTGTGGGCGGAGTCATCGCCTCGCCGCCCTGCATCATCTGCGGCGCGTCGCCCGAAGGGTTCGCGGCGCGGCCCTGCGGCGGCGGCTGCGGCGCTTGTTGTCGTTGTTTGACGAGTTCAGCTAGTTCGGGCGGCAGCTCGCCGCGCCGCTGCAACTGCCTGAGCAACTGTCCGGGGTTCGGATACTTCGCCAGCAGTTCCGTATTGCTCATGGCGAGCGTCGGCAGGTTCTTCAGCTTCGCTTCGACAACCGCGTCGGAGAGCTTGGAGGGGTTGAGCTGCTGCTCGATGTAATTCTCCAGCCCCATCCGCCTGACACGCTCCACGTCGCCGGGGCGCGCGCCGAAGCCCAGACGGTTCAGCACGTGGACGATACGCTGCTCTTCGCCGAGCTTCCCGGCCTGCGCCGTCTTCCGCGACGCGGTCTGCGCGGAGACGCTCAGCAGACTGTTCGAGACGAGCGCCGCCAGCGAGAGGCACGCGAAGAACTGCCGCGCAAAGCGGCGACGATAAGACACAAAAACGTTCATGGAAGCTCCAATCCGATTCACCGGGAAACCTCGAAATAATTGTCCGTAAATTTATCGAGAACAGCATGCACGACCGTTTAGACGCGGTGGGCCGCTTAATAGTTGGGAAAATGTGGGCCGCGACGTGGCTCTTGAGCCCCTGACAAGGGGCGGCAGACTTTAGCCCACGGCGTGAGCCGTGGGATGAGAATTACAAAAAAGAGCGGAGCCCCGTCAGGGGCGAAAGATATTCAACCTTGAGCGTGTAGGGTCTTGAATATCTTTCGCCCCTGACGGGGCTTTGTACTCTCCCTTTGCGCATTTCCCACGGCTCACGCCCCTCGTCTAAATTCACAAGCCCCTTTCAGGGGCTTGTGAATTCTCTTCAGCGGCCCAGCGGTCGGGGATATGTCGCGGGGCTGCGGTTCCCTTCCGCGTCCACGGCGCGCACGCCGAAGAAATAATTGTCCTTGCTCATTCCTTTGACGGTGTGGCTCGTCACGCGTCCCACCCGAAGCGCATGCGTCCAGACGGGCGAGGTCGTGTCGCGCCAGACAATCTCGTATCCGGCGAGGTCGGGCTCGGTGTTTGCGGCCCACTGTAAGTCCGTGTCGTTGGTCAGCCGCCGCGTCAGGATACGCACGTCGGTGGGGCGCGCGGGGGCGAGCGCGAGCGCGGCCAGCGCCGCACAGTTTACGCGCGCCACCTGCGCGACATACTCGAAATCAACGAACTCCGGGAGGTCGCCATACCGGACGCCGCCCTCGACGCGGACGTTCTGGTGCTGGTGGTTGTAATCCTCGTTCGGCTCGCTGAAGCGGACAGCCGGGTAGCCCTGTTCGAGGAACGGGATGTGGTCGCCGCCGCGCAGGTATCGGTCGCGCCGGTAGACCATCTGCACGCGGAAGCCGGGCAGGTAGCCCGCGCTCGTCTCGACGACGAAGCGCGCGAGTTGGCGCGGGGCCGAGTCGTTCTCGCCGCCGACGCTGCGGCGCGTCGCGGCCTCTTCCGGAGTCTCGGCGGAAGGCACGCCCTCGGCGAAGACGCGTAAGGTGCGGCGGTCGCGCACGCCGTTGCCGCCCAAGGTGTTACCCACGATGTCGTTTGTGAACATCGCCTCGACGTTTGTCTTCTGCTGCTTCGGCGTGCCCGGCAGCCGCGCGACGACGTTCGTGACGCGAGTCGGGCGCGCGATGCGCTGGAAGCGTCCCGGCTGCTGCTCGAAAGATTGCAGCTCGACCTCAAGTCGCCCGCCCGTCTGACTGCTGATCTCTTTGAATTCCCTGAAGAGCCAGTCGCGCGCCGCGCCGACGCCGCGCGCCGGGTCGTC
This sequence comes from Acidobacteriota bacterium, assembly GCA_020199995.1. GTDB lineage: Bacteria > Acidobacteriota > Blastocatellia > Pyrinomonadales > Pyrinomonadaceae > JAIVJM01. Next base: position 17,463 of record JAIVJM010000267.1, read on the forward strand.
CTGCGCCGAGAGCGTGTTGCGCGTGCCGAACGAGACGAGCTTGCGAACCGTGCGCTCGATGTTCCCCGCGTTGATTTCGCGGAGCATGCGCGAGACCTCGGGCTGCAATCCCCTCGCAGCACCCTGCGCCGCACGCCGCCTCTGCGCGAACACGCCGGGGACAAGGTTTGGAGAGAAGAGCGCGAGCAGCAAAAAGGATGAGAGCGAGACGCGGAGAGACGTAGCGCTTCTGTTCATGTGCGTTTCCTTGTTTGTCGAGATTGATGCTGAACTGCGTGGCTATTGTAAGGCCATGTTCCCTCGCCCTGAAAGGGATGAAGATAATAGCCGGGGGCGACGCTTCGGCGCTTTCGCGCCTCCGGCTTGCCCCCGGCTGTTATCTTCATCCCCTTCAGGGGATGCCGCTCGAATTACCACTTTCCCCGACACTCTCTTAAAGCTTGCCGGGTTGTTATTCCGTCCTCGCCCTTTCGCGCTCGACGAGGAGGCGGCGCAGGATTTTACCGGAGGGCGATTTGGGTATCTCCTCGATGAACTCGACGCGGCGAATCTTTTTGTACGGCGCGACGCGCTCGGCGACGAAGGAGATGATGTCGGCAGCTGAGACGTCCGACCTTTTCACGACGAAGGCCTTGGGAATTTCGCCCGCTTCGTCGTCGGCGACGGGGATGACCGCCGCGTCGGCGACCGCACTGTGCGTCAAAAGCACGGCCTCCAGCTCCGCCGGCGCGACCTGAAAGCCTTTGTACTTAATCAACTCCTTCGCGCGGTCAACGATGAAGAAGAAACCCTCTTCGTCGGCATAGCCGATGTCACCCGTATGCAGCCACCCTTCAGCGTCGATGGTCTGCGCGGTCGCTTCGGCGCGGCCCAGATAGCCGAGCATGACCTGCGGCCCGCGCACCCAAATTTCGCCTTCCCCGCGCTCGCCGAGTTCCGCGCCGGTCTCCAGATTGACGATCTTGCACTCCATGTTCGGCACGCACACGCCGACCGAGCCGGGCTTATTCGTCGCGGGCGAAGCGAGGTGCGTGGCGGGGCTCGTCTCGGTCATCCCATACCCCTGCACGACATCGCAGCCGAGGCGTTCGGCGCACGCGCGCGCGAGGCTTTCGCTCAAGGGGGCCGCACCCGAGAAAATCATCCTCAGCGATGTGAGGTCGAAGGACTCGACCGACGGGTGCTTGGACATCGCCAGCACGATGGGCGGCACGAGGTGGGCCACCGTCACGCGATATTCCTGCATCAACTTCAGCACCTGCTCGAAGTCGAAGCGCGGCACCGTGACGATGGTCGCGCCGCAGCGCAGCCCGTGGTTCGCAATGGCGACGAGCCCGTAGATGTGGAACAGTGGCAGCACGCAGACCAGCGTGTCGCCCTCCCAGTCGTGACCCGACCCCTTGATCTGCGCGAGGTTGGCGACGAGGTTGCGGTGCGTCAGCATGACGCCCTTGCAGACCCCGGTCGTGCCGCTCGAATACGGGAGCGCAACGACGTCTTCGCGCGGGTTGAGGTTGAGGGCGGGCAACTCCCCGTCGCCGCCTTCGAGCAGCGCCGCGAACGGCGTGGCGCCCTCGGCCTCGCCGAAGACGAACAACTCCTCGACGCCCGTCCCTTGAGCCGCCTCGCGCGCCTTGTCCAGCAGTTGCGGGATCGTCAAGAGGTACTTCGCGCGCGCGTCCTTCAACTGCTTCCCGACTTCTTCGACGGTGTAGAGCGGGTTGACCGTCGTCACGACGCCGCCCAGCGACGCGACCGCGTGGAAGGCGACGATATACTCCGGCACGTTCGGGCTCAGGATGGCGAGCACTTGACCCTTCCCGAGCCCGCGCCGCGCGAGGCCCGCCGCGACACGGCGGACGGCCCCGAAGAGTTGCGCGTAAGTCATGACGCGGCCCGTCAGACCTTCGATGAGCGCGGGCTTGTCGCCGAGCTGCTCGACGTTTTGAAAGACGTAATCGGTGAGAGAGACTTCGGGGATGTAAACATCCGGGTGCGGGCTGCGGAAGATCATGCGCGGCTCCTTCATGGAAGTTTGGAAGACTGGCGCGGGCGGCGCAGAGAACGAAATTTGAAAGTAATTCGTCGGCGCGGAGGTTTTATCACAGAATAGCCCGCGCGTAATAGACTTCTGATGAAGAGAAGAGGTTACGAACCGAACCCGGCGTTCGGATTGGCGGGAGGGCGTTTTTCCGCGCTCATCTGACGCGGTATGCACGCCCCTTGATGACGACGATGACTTCACCCTGAAGCTGTTCGGCGATGCGCCCGACCACGGGCAGGTCCGCGACGAGGGCACGGTAGCCGTCCGTCCCGCGCCGCACGCCGGTCTGGGGCAGCGAGGTGCTGTAGTTGACATCAACCC
>JAIVJM010000267.1:19879-36844 GCA_020199995.1 Acidobacteriota bacterium
TCCTGCCTCCGAAAGCGGTGTCCGGAGACTGTGGTCGTCTCGTCGTCGTCGCGCCCGCCTCGCGGCGCGGCTGCGCGGGCGCGCTTGGTCGCCGCCGGCGGCGCGGCGCGCGCGTCCTCGGCCCCCGACCGCCGCGAGAGCATCGGCAGGTTGGCGCGGCTGCCCGCGTTGTTCGATTCCCCCCGCGCCGCGCCGCGCGAACCGTCCGGCATCTGCTCTATCTCAACCTTGCGAGCCTGTACGGCTTTGTTCGCCGCCTGCTGACTCCGCTCGGAAGAAAAGTCGTTCTCGGTCTTAGCCTCGCGCTGCTCTTCGGCGACTCTGGCGACATCGCGCGTCTCTTTCGGCGCGGCTTTCGCCGCCTGCCCTCCGCCGCCGCCCACCACCCCGACGCTTTCCGACACTTGCGCAGCAGCGGCTGGCGGAGGCGGCGCCGGGGGCGCTTCATTCTTCGACGACGTTTGCGCCGGGATGGTCGCCAGCTCGTCCTTCGGAGCCGCCAACCCGCCCGCCGGCGACTCGGGACGCGGCGCGAGCGCGGGCGGCTGGTTAGAGCTCGAGTCGGCCTCTTTTACTTCACCAGCCGTTGAGTTCTGATTCGCGCTCACGGATGCGTTCGCACCGGGCGCAGTCGCGGGCGACTCCTGCCTGATGCTGGTGCGGCCAACGCTTTCGTCAGACTCTCTTTGCGCGATGAGCCCGGCGCTCTCCCGCGAGCGCAGCGCGACGAAGGCAATCACTCCGACCACACACAGCGCGACCGCCGGGACGGCGTAGCGCATCACGCGCGGCGCGAAGAGCGCGCCCAGCCAAACGCGCCACGCAGCGTCCTTCGGCTCACTTACTTGCGCAACGATTCTCCGCTCCGACTCGGCAGAGACGTTCGACGCGCCCGCCAGCCGCGCGATATCCCGACGACACCCGGCACAGTCCGCGAGGTGTGCGACGTAGAGTGCGCGCGCCTGCGCGGGCAGGGCGTTTTCGGCGAAGGCGCTCAGCTCGTCGGCGTCGAGGTGCGCGGACGGCGGCGAAGTCGCGCCGGCGTCTGCGGGCGCGCCCCGCCATGCCGCCGTCCGCGCGTTGCGACGGAGCAGAGCATCAATATCTTTGTCGAATTCTCGGTTCATCGGAGCTTAAGATCACACCTGTTCGGCGACCAAGTGGCGGCCAATCATTGAACGCGCGAGCGCCCGCAATCTTGCGCGCGCCGCGCCCGCTCATTCGTACAGCTCCTCGCGCTTTTCGCCGCCCGAAACTTCGGCGGCGAGCATCGAGTGGAGGTCGGCGTCCGTCTGCGAGCGCGCGACCTCGGCGAGCGTCCGCGCCGTCTCCTCGCGCGTCCAGTTGCGCTCGCCTGTCAGGATTGCCTCCACGCGCCGCCTGATCTCTCCGTGCAGTCGCGTGAGCCTGCGGCTCGCCGTCGCCTCGTGCACACCGAGCACGGCCCCGGCTTCTTTCAGGCGCAGCCCGTCGAAGTAATAGAGCCTGACGAGCAGGCGGTCTTCATCCTCCAGCTCGCCGATGCTCTGCGCGAGCGCCTTCTCTACAGCGCGCGCGGCCTCCGACTCGGCCAGCGCGGTTTCGGGGTCAGGCGGCGCGTTCGGTCGCCACCCTTCGTGCGCCACGGCTGCCGCGCGGTCGAAGTCCGAGGCGTCCTCCGTCTGCACCAGCTTCGACGTGCGCCGGTGACGGTCAACCGCGAGCTGCCCCACCACCGCGCGCAGCCATCCGCCGAGCGAGCCGCAGCCTGAATAGTACGCAAGCTTGCCCGCGCGGCTCCCGTCCTCGCGCACGCGCAGCCCGTAGAGTTCCGCCCACACCGACTGCGCCAGCTCTTCGGCCTCCGCCTCGCCCGCGCTCGCGCCCCGCGCCGCCGAGAGCACGGTCGCCTTGAACTGCCCCATGAGGTCGTCCCATGCCGGCTCGTCGCCGCGCTCGCAGGCCACGACCAGCAGCAGCTCGTCGGCGTGCAGTGCGTCGAGGAACTCGACTATCTCGCGCGTCGAAGCGTCCGCGCGGTGCCTGAGCAGATACTTCTCAAGCGTCGCGCGCACGCGTGGCACGACCGTTTCGGGCGCGAGGGCGCGAGCCTCCTCTGCGCGCCCGAGCAGACGCGCCGTACCTTCGCGCACCAGTTGTTCGACGTTTGACGGCATCATTGAGCCCGGCAACCAAAACGCCCCGCGCTTGCAGCCCCGTATGCTATCACGAAGCCCAACACGCTGCTGACAACTTCCGCCTTTTTGACACCAACCGGGGAAATGATGAATGATGAGTGATGAGTGATGAATGAAAGACAGCTTGCTTCTTATTCGTCATTCATCATTCCGCATTCATCATTTAGTTCTATGCTTCGCGTCACCGAAATTTTCCGTTCGATACAGGGCGAATCCACGCACGCCGGACGTCCCTGCTCGTTCGTGCGCCTGACGGGCTGCCCGATGCGCTGCAAGTGGTGCGACAGCGAGTACACGTTCACCGGCGGCGAGAAGATGTCTGTCGAGGATGTGATGCTTCGAGTGCGCGCTTTCGGTTGCCGGCTCGTCGAGGTGACGGGCGGCGAACCGCTCGCGCAGCGCGAGGCGTTCGCGCTCGTCGAGCGGCTCTGCGAAGAGGATTACGAGGTGCTCATCGAGACGGGCGGCTACGTCTCGACCGAGGGACTGGACGCGCGCGCCAAACTCATCCTCGACGTGAAATGCCCGGCGTCAGGCGAGGCCGAGCGTAACCACTGGCCGAACCTCGAACGCCTGCGCCCGGACAGAGACGAGGTGAAGTTCGTGGTCGCCGACCGCGGCGACTGGGACTTCGCGCGCGAGGTCATCGGGCGGTACGACCTTGAGCGCCGCGCCCTCTCCGTGCTCGTCTCGCCCGTCTGGGGCGCGACCGACCTGCGCGAATTGGCCGACCTCGTCGCGTCGAGCGGCCTGCGAAACGCACGCATGCAGTTGCAGCTCCATAAGTACATCTGGGGGCCGGAGGTGCACGGCGTCTGATGGGCGGCTCACCCGACGACAAAGATTTCGTCTATGATGACGGGCCCGGCGATGCGTCGCTCGAAGATGAAAGCCGCGCTCACGAAGGCTCAGCCGCGGGCATTCCCGACGGGCCGAACGCCGACGTCCTTGACGGCAACTCGTCCCACATCCCTTCGACTTCATCCCTCGCCATCTGTCTCGTCTCCGGCGGGATGGATTCATGCGTCACGGCGGCCATCGCTCGCCGGGAAAATGACGAGGTCGCCTTCCTCCATGTCTCCTACGGCCAGTTGACCGAGCGCCGCGAGCGCCGCGCTTTTGAAGAGCTGGCCGATTTTTACGGTGTCGAAAAGCGGCTCGCCGTCTCGCTCGAACATCTGGCCCGCATCGGCGGCTCTTCGCTCACAGACGCTTCGATTCCGGTCGCCGAAGCCGACCTCGCTTCGCGCCGGATTCCCACAAGCTATGTCCCCTTCCGCAACGCGCACCTTCTGGCGGTCGCGACGAGCTGGGCGGAAGTCAACGGCGCGTGGCGCGTCTACATCGGCGCGGTGGCAGAGGATTCCTCGGGCTACCCTGACTGCCGCCCGGAGTTCTACGAAGCCTTCCAGCGCACGATTGATGTCGGCACGCGCCCCTCGACTCGCGTCGAAATTCGCACGCCCGTGATCTCGCTCCGAAAGTCGGAAATCATCCGGCGCGGCGTCGAACTCGGCGCGCCGCTCGGCCTCACATGGTCTTGCTATCGCGCCGAAGACGCGGCCTGCGGGGCCTGCGACTCGTGCGCGCTGCGGCTGCGCGCGTTTCGCGAGGCGGGCGTCCGCGATCCCATCGCTTATGCCCGCTGAATTCGCCAATCCGAGACTTTTGCTGCTATTATAGAGGCCCGAAACGACAACTGACGTGGTCGCACATGCATCATATGCTGCGGCCTTTCAGACGAGTTGAGAGCGCCAGCCATTTTCCACCAGAGGAGACCACCGACCATGTTTCTCAAGCCTTTATTTCGCACTGCCGCAGCCGCGCTTGTGCTCGCCGTCTGCGCCATCGTCGCCCCAGCACAGGTGGTGACAGGGAGCGGCAAGGTGGTGCTCAAGCAGGCCGACGGCACGATGGTGCCGATCAAAGATGCCGTGGTGGACATCTACCGCACCGACATCAAGGGCGAATTCCATCTCAAGACGAACGCCAAAGGCGAATGGACGCACGCCGGACTGCCGCTGGTCGGGACCTACACGGTCACGGTCAGCGCGCCCGGCGCGCGCCCCTCTTTCGACAAGGGCATCCGCTTCAGCCAGAGGCCGCAGGTGAACTTCGCCCTCGAGCCCGGCGACGGGGCGCGCCTCACGCTCGAACAGATTAAAAACTACGCGGCGACGGCGAAGACTTCCGCCGCCGCCGCCGGTGGCGGGACCGACAAAAAAGCCAACTCCCTGCCTGCAGCCGAAAAGACGCCCCTCATGGCGACCGCCCTCAAGGACTTTATCGAAGCTGCTGACGCGGCGACGAAAGCCGTCGCGGTGATTAAGGACTCGACCACCGCAGCCGATGACCCCAACAAAGGCGTCCTCAATCAGAACCGGATGGCCGCCCTCGGCGAGCGCGCCGAGAACCTGCGTCTGATCGTGCTGCTCTCCGACAAGTCGAAGGCCGCCGAAGCGGTCGCCGCCTATCAGGAGTATATTCCGACGCTCATCGACCCGGCGGCGCAGGCCAAAGCGCGCCTCAACTCCGCCGAGATGCTGTTCGAGGTGGGTGCTTTCAGGGCCAATAACTCGAAGGGCTCTGACGACTTCCCGGCGGCGATTGAGAACTTCAAACAGTCGCAGGTCGAGTACCAGAAAGTCCTCGAAGTTGACCCCAATAACACCAGCGCGCTGGCGAAAATCGGACTCGCCTACATCCAGATCGGGTATCTCTCCAACCCGCCCGACGACAAGATGCTGCAAGAGGGCGCTAACTATCTGCAAAAATTTGCGGATAAAGCCCCGGACACCGATCCTCTGAAGTCCGATGCCATCGCGCAAATCCAGGCGCTTAAGTCAATGAACATCGTGCCGAAGAAGGTCGAGACCCCGTCGAGACCGGCTGGACGTCGCCGCGGCCAGTAATCCAAGCGGTTTTTCTTTCCCGCAAAAGCCACGCTGTGCGCGTTCACAGCGTGGCTTTTCTGTTATCTCCATCACAAAAACAATCGTCTTGACAGACCTTTAGTTAAACAGTAACATGCTTCTGGCAAACGATGTTTGCCTTTGCTCGCCTTGACAGACCAAGCGAGTGCGGTTCTTGGTGAGCTTCCACACTTCCACACGGTAGGCCGCCCGCCCATTTCGCAGTTCTCAACCACGGAATTGTCCAGAAAATGTCAGCCAAACTAGGCGAAATCCTTGTCCGCGAAAATCTCCTGACCCCACAGCAGCTGCGCGAAGCGCTCGACTTCCAGCGCGAGCATGGGGGCCGTCTCGGCTTCAACTTGGTCAAGATGGGGCTGGTCTCGGACGACATGATCACGGCTGTGCTGTCGAGGCAGTACGGCGTGCCTAGCGTCAATCTGGAGCTGTTCGACATTGACGACTCCGTCATCCGACTCATCCCGCGCGAGGTCGCCGAGAAGTATTCCGTGCTTCCCTTGAGCCGCGTCGGGGCGACGCTGACGCTGGCGATGGTGGACCCGACCAATGTCTTCGCCATGGACGACATCAAGTTCATGACGGGTCTCAACATCGAGCCGGTGGTCGTCTCCGAGGCGAGTGTGCAGGAGGCCGTCTCGCACTACTACACGCAATCGCGCGAGATCGAGCTGGCCCGCCCGCTCGACGAGTTGTCTGACTTGGACGGCAACGGCAACGGCCACTTGTCGCTGCCCGAGTCCATGTCGCTCGACCAGCTCGACCTGAATGCGGACGACGCGGAGAGCTTCGAGGTCATTGACGATGACGAAGAGATAGACCTCACGAACCTGACCCGCATGAGCGAGGACGCGCCCGTCGTGCGCCTCGTTAACGTGCTCCTCGCGGACGCGCTCCAGCGCGGCGCATCCGACATCCACGTCGAGCCCTACGAGAAGGAGATGCGTATCCGCTTCCGCATCGACGGCGTGCTCTACGATGTGATGCACCCACCGCTGCGACTGCGCGACGCGCTCATCTCGCGCATCAAGATCATGTCGAAGCTCGACATCTCTGAGAAGCGCCTGCCGCAGGACGGGCGCATCAAAATCAAGCTCAAGCATCAGGGGCGGTCGCGCGAGTTGGATTTCCGCGTCTCGACGCTCCCCACGCTCTTCGGCGAGAAGGTCGTGCTGCGCCTGCTCGACAAAGACAAGCTCATGCTCGACATGACGAAGCTCGGCTTCGAGCCCGAATCGCTCGTCAAGTTTCAGCGCAACATCACCAAGCCTTACGGCATGGTGCTCGTCACGGGGCCGACGGGTTCGGGTAAGACGAACACGCTCTACTCGGCGCTCCAGGCGCTCAACACCACCGAGACGAACATCATGACGGCGGAAGACCCGGTCGAGTTCAATCTGCCCGGCATCAATCAGGTGCAGATGAAGGAACAGATCGGACTGAACTTCGCCGCCGCCCTGCGCTCCTTCCTGCGCCAGGACCCGAACATCGTCCTCGTCGGCGAAATCCGCGACTTCGAGACCGCCGAGATCGCCATCAAGGCCGCGCTCACCGGACACCTCGTCCTCTCGACCCTCCACACCAACGATGCCCCCTCGACCATCTCCCGCCTCATGAACATGGGCATCGAGCCCTTCCTCGTCGCGACGAGCGTCAACCTCATCCAGGCCCAGCGCCTCATCCGCCGCGTCTGCAAGGACTGCAAGACCGAGCACCCCGTCCCACCGGAAGCGCTCGTCGAGGTCGGCTTCTCCGCCGCCGAGGCGCGCGAGCTCAAGACCTACAAGGGCACGGGCTGCAAGACCTGCAACAACACTGGCTACAAGGGGCGCGTCGGCCTCTACGAAGTGATGGAAGTGACGGACGACATCCGCGAGCTGATCCTGATCGGCGCTTCGGCGCTGGAGTTGCGCAAGCGCGCCGTCGAGGACGGGATGATCACGCTGCGCGAGTCGGGCCTGCACAAGATTAGAAACGGCGTTACCACCCTCGAAGAGGTGGTGCGGGAAACGGTGGCGTAAAAACGATGAATAAGCTGCGAATCATTCTCCTCTCGGCGCTCATCCTCGTCCTCTTGGGCGCGGGTCTGCCCGTCACCGAATCCCTCGCCAAGTGGAGCCGCCGCTCTTCGGCCAGCTCGCGCAGGAATCAGAGGCATTACCGGCGACACTCGCGCGCCTGGTGGCGACGTTACCGCGCGCGCGTCCGCGCGCGACGCGAGCGAGCACTGCTGCGCCGCCGCACATTGCAAAGCCCGGACCAGCAGGCAACACGGCCCTCGACGAACGCCGCCACCAGCGTCTCGCCCGTCTCGCTCGTCCGCGCCTCACGGCGCACCCCGCCGGCGGCGTCGGCGGCGCGCACCCCGCAACTCCCCTTCCAGCTCTCGCTCCCGCACACCTGGACTGCCGGGCGCCAGACGGCCAACGGCGAGACGATCTTCAACGTCCGCACGCCGGACGGTCGCGCCGCCGGGACGGCGGTCGTCGCCCCCGTCAACATGTCCGAAGCCGACGCCGCGTCCGCTCCCTTCTCGCCAAAGGCCAAGAGCATCGGCGGGATGTCCCTCGCGGCCCTGCGCCGCACGGTGATTGACCGGATGGTGGCCGAGGGCGGATGGGTCACAAACGACATGGTGCGCGAGATTCAGGGCCGCCGCGTCTTCGTCGTGCTCGCGCAGACCGGAGCGCCCGGAGCGCCCACGCAAGTCTGGTCTTTCTACTTCACTGAAGTTGACGGTCGCGTCTACAGACTCGCCACCAACACGCCCATCGAGTTCGCCGCTCCCGTCGCCGCCGGCTCAGAGCAGGTCATGTCGTCGCTCCGCGCGGCGGCCAGCCGCAACCTCGCCGAGCAGGAGCAGTAGTAGCCCCGCACGCGCACGCTTTCAACTCGGAGGGTGGAAAGCACGATAGAGACGAGCCGCCGCCTCCGCACCCGCAACCGCTTCAACCACACACAGGACACGGGAAAGTCTTATGACTGGCCAAGAGACAACGCAGGAGCCGCTTTCGCTCTCGGACTTGCTGAAGAGGCTCGTCGAGCTGGGGGGTTCCGACCTCCACCTGACGACCAACACGCCGCCGCAGGTGCGCGTCGACGGGCATCTGCGCCCGCTCGAAGAAGTGCGCACGCTCACCTCCTCCGACACCAAGGCGCTGGCCTACAGCGTCCTCACCGACGCGCAGAAGCACCGCTTCGAGGAGGCCCTTGAGCTCGACTTCTCGTTCGGCGTGCGCGGCCTCTCGCGCTTCCGCGCCAACCTCTTCAACCAGCGCGGCGCGGTCGGCGCGGTCTTCCGCGCCATCCCCTACGAGATCAAATCGTTCGACACCCTCGGCCTCCCGCCGGTCGTCTCGGCGCTCTGCGATAAGCCGCGCGGCCTGATCCTCGTCACCGGCCCCACCGGCTCCGGCAAATCTACGACGCTGGCCGCGATGATCGACAAGGTCAACCGCGAGCGCCACGAACACATCGTCACTATCGAAGACCCCATCGAGTTTCTGCACAGCCACAAGAGCTGCATCGTCAACCAGCGCGAGGTCGGCGCCGATACGCGCGGCTTCGCCGAGGCGCTCCGCACGGCGCTGCGCCAGGACCCGGACGTCGTGCTCGTCGGCGAAATGCGCGACCTCGAAACCATCGAGTCCGCCCTGCGCATCGCCGAGACGGGCCACCTCACCTTCGCCACGCTGCACACGAACTCCGCGGCCTCGACCATCAACCGCATCATTGATGTCTTCCCCTCAGGGCAGCAGGCGCAGATTCGCGCGCAGCTCTCGCTCGTCCTCGAAGGCATCCTCTGCCAATCGCTCATCGCCCGCTCGGACGGGCGCGGGCGCGCGATGGCGCTCGAAATCCTCGTCCCCAATCCCGGCATCCGCAACCTCATCCGCGAGGATAAGGTGCACCAGATTTACTCGATGATGCAGACGGGCCAGGGTAAGCACGGCATGCAGACCTTCAATCAGGCGCTCGCCAGCCTCTACCACAAGCGTCTCATCTCGATGGAGGTGGCGCTCCAACGCTCGTCAAACGCAGATGAGCTGCGCGAGCTGATCGAACACGGCGCAGGCATCAACACCGGCAACGGCGCGGGCACGCCCGGCGCCAAGCCCGGCTCGCACCCCTCGCCCTACGCGCAGCCACGCCCGGTCGGCGGCAGGCCCAACGGCAGATAAAAGCCGTGAATCGTCAATTGTGAATCGTCAATCGAAAGGACTACGAACCCCCGTCGCCGACGATTCATCGCTCAAGCTCATTACCCTTCAGCCACGATTTACGATTCACGATTTACGATTCACGAGGAGTTCTTCATGCCAACATTCGTTTTTAAAGGCCGTAACCGCGGCGGCGAGATAATCGTCGGCGAGCGCAGCGCCGACAGCCGCGAGGTGCTGCGACAGCTCCTGCGCCGCGAGCAGGTCCAGCTCACCTCCGTCAAGGAGAAGGGCCGCGAGATCGCCGTCCCCAAGTTGGGGGGCCGCGGCAAGAAGGTGAAGGCCAAAGACCTCTCCATCTTCACGCGCCAGTTCTCCGTCATGATAGACGCCGGCCTGCCCCTCGTGCAGTGCCTCGAAATCCTCGCGCAGCAGCAGGACAGCAAAAACTTTCAGCAGGTGCTCACGGACGTCCGCCAGGACGTCGAAGAGGGCGCGACGCTGGCCGCCGCAATGGCGCGCCATCCCAAAGTCTTCGACCACCTCTTCGTCAACATGATCGAGGCGGGCGAGGCGGGCGGCATCCTCGACCTTATCCTCCAGCGTCTCTCGACCTACATCGAGAAGATCGTCAAACTCCGGCGCGACGTGATCTCGGCCATGATCTATCCGGCGGCGGTCATCGTCATCGCGGTGGCGGTCATCACCGTCATCATGATCTTCGTCATCCCCTCGTTCCAGAGCATCTTCGTCGGCCTGCTCGGCCCCGGCGAACAGCTTCCCCTCCCGACGCGCATCGTCGTCAACATCAGCGAGTTCATCGCCGGCATCGGCGGGCTCATCATCCTCGCGGCCCTCGTCGGGGTGGGGGTTGGGCTTCGCTTCTATTACCGGACGCCGCGCGGGCAGCGCGGCGAGCAGACCGGAGCCCTCGACGCCATGCTCGGCAAGATCGCGGACTTCTACGAGCAGGAAGTAGACTCGGCCATCGCCAGCCTCCTGACGCTCATCGAGCCCGTCATGATCGGCTTCCTCGGCGTCACCATCGGCGGCATCGTCATCGCCATGTACCTCCCGCTCTTCACCCTCATCGGAAAAATGTCGCAGGGCGGCGGCCACTGACCCGAGGGCCTACGGGACAACCGTAGTTGGCGATTTGGGGCAACCACAACTAGAGATTCGGGACAATCATAATTTCCGAAGCCTGTAACTTGATGATTAGCATCAAGTTACAGGCTTCCCTTTGTTCAATTCTCTCTTTTATATGTGGTGTTCAGACGTAGTTTGCTGACTGCTACAACTGATAATTCCAGAGAAATTTCCAAGAGTACATAGCTATCACTATTCTGCCAATGCACTTATGACTTACGTACCCTAACCCTCTGCAAATAATTACCATTATACAGGTTTTACAATCTCGCATATCCTCATTACATTGCCATCACTATTCTGCCAATTCAAGATATTCAATCGAAGGAAGCTGATGTGGAAGAAAAATAATTAGCGTCCCTCGAAAACAATTACCGTCTCAAGGGCAAAAAAGTTAGCGTCTCACAACAACGTGACGCCCGCGCCAGCTCTGGACCACGTGAACGGGGCCACCACACGCACGTATGTTCAGCGCATTGCTATAAAGCGTGATATGGTTCTAACAAGTTCTTATCCCACAAGCGCCTGTTGTACGGCGGCCTGCCGCTTGGCGTAGCTAGTCATTGGCGTACGCCTCGACGCCAGCTCCACCGCGGAAACGACCCCAACTAGCGCGACCACCTGTGGCGGCAGCACCTTTCGGAGGTGAGACCTGAGCGCATCCATGCCCCAATCTACCCACCGTTTGCCGAACTGCTTGTTTAGCTCTGCGACCACGCGGTCTATTTGACCCTCAAGGTTGTTCGGTATGAGCACTGCGTCGCTTTCTTCCCCTCGACCGGCCTGCGTATAATCGCCGACCTTCGCTCTTGGGGGCTAAATTGAAACGTGAATCAGCCCAGGATCGATCACATCGACCTTACGAGCACTCAGGCAGTGACAGGAGGTTGTTCGGCTGCTCACCGTCATTCTCCGTCTTTATGTACTTGTTTCCGTTATGCACAGCTACAATCACGTTAGCGCGTCTGCCGTTGACCATCGTGTAGAACGTGTGCTCACGACCCTCGATATAGTCGATGGCCTGCTGCTGGGTTATTTTCCAGCGCGTGGTAGCTCCCACGTTGAAGCCCCCTACGTACCGGATGCGCTCGTGCGGGCTGTATCGATCCGTCTTGTTGATGCAGTCGATTTTAAGGTCCACTCGCTTACCCCTTTTAAGAAGAGCTTTGTGTCGGTCGCCTCAGCGGCATCGTCCAAACGATCATGTAGGGCGATGCCGCTGAGGCGCGCTACTACCTCGTTGAACCGCCGATGCAGTAGACGCAATTGTCGTAGCCAGCGGAGTTGGCCGCCGACTGGGAGTTGTAAGGACGGTCGTGGCCCGCCTTAATGATCTCATCTATCTGGCAGTTCGTTTGCTCGTTGTCGAGGTCGTGAACTTCCGTCGTATTCGTGTTAGCCAGATACCTCTCGCCGTTCATATTCCCGCTGTACCGTCTCGCCATTGGACTCCTCCATCTTCGAAGAATTGAACATCCTAGCGGACACTGTGGATTTCAATTACTATGGAACCCGACCTGGAAAGCCTGTGACCGCGGGGAAAAGCCACCTGAAAGGCTGCCCCTGCTCCTAAAGCGATTAGGACGGCCAAAAATTTCACGTAAATTTTTGTCGTTCTGAATCGCTTATCAGGTGGAGCCTGTCATCTGCCTATGGACCTTAGTGCCCCTCCTTTCTCCCGCGTGGACTTAGTCCTTCTTGTGAAGCGGCTCACGGCTTGCGCTGCAAAGTGGTTCTTGCAGGAAGGATGTTCCGGAGAAGAGTCTGTTCTACCGGCCACGGGCAAATCCGCGAAGGAACTAGCCTTCGATACAGTCACGGAATTCATTAAAGGCACGGTGGAATGGAAGCCTACATCCGAAGAATCGGCGGATATTGAACTCTACCGGCTACTCAGGAAAGTCATGAGGAATGACTTTCTCGACCTTGTGAAGGAAGGTCGGGAGTACAAGAGGACAAAGGTGCTTGAGCCTTCCGAGGGCGGAGAAGGCGCGTGGGGCGAGTACAGAAGTGAACCCACGCTCGCCAATCTGCCCGGCGACGTTGAGGAAGGTTTTTACAGCCTGAATGCGGCGATTGTGGCGCGCCGCGTGGTACCACTCGTCAAAGGGGATTCCGAACTTGAGGACTACGTAAACGCCGTTCTTCGAGGCGGTTGTACGAAGAGAGAGGACATCGCCGCTTATTTAGACATCACCGTGCAAGAAGTAACCAGCCGCCGTAAGAAGTTGCGGATAAAACTGGCTTCTTGGAAGCGATCCTTGGACGCGGCTATGACAGCGACTCAAAAACAGAAATGAAAAACAAAAAGATTGACCAGTCTGAAGCCCCGAGCGAGCAGGAGAAGCTACTCGAGGCGCTGCTCGGGTCGGATGACGAGCTGGAAGATGAGGTACGTGCCAACGAAAGCCTCGCCGCCCTCGGCATTAGCCCCTCCAACTTAATCTCCGAATTTGCGGATCATCTGGAGAAGGAAGCGCGCAGGCTGGAGGGTGAAGGGCGGGCCGAGGCCACACATGTGCGTGCAGTACTCCGAGACACGCGCGCGCGTATGAAACTAGCCGAGCCCGTAGACAACGATCTTAACCTATCCCCAAGGCCATCCCCCCGCGTGCAGTCAAAATCCCGTTACTGGACTAACGCCTCCGTCCTAGCACTAGCGGCTGAGCGTGAACCCGTCGAGACAATTGCTGAAGAAGCGAGAAAGGCGATCTTAGAATTTACAGAAGCAGGAGGCAGTGTGGCACCGCTCGACCCATTCGCGCTCGCCGAGTTTAGAAGAATCAGTGTTATCCCCCGGGAAGACGTACGTGACGCTCGAACGAAACACCTCGGCGGCGGAAAGTTCATGATCGAATATAACCCTAATCGCCCTCGAGGACGCGTCAGGTACTCACTCTGCCACGAAATAACTCACACACTATTTCCCGATTGTGGCGAGAAAGTGAGAAACAGGGCCACGCATGAAGAGATGGTGGAAGACGAATGGCAGTTGGAGATGCTGTGCAACGTAGGCGCTAGTGAACTGTTGATGCCCTTCGGAACCCTACCTGAATTTAACGAACAGATGTTATCGATTGAGAAGTTGATGCAATTACGTAAGGACTACGACGTTTCGACCGAAGCGTTATTCCTCCGCGTCGCCAGAGTCGCCACCAGTCAATGCTGCGTCTTCAGCGCCTCTCGAAGGAAAGCCGGGCCTGATTACCAGATAGACTACGTGCGGCCTTCTAAATCTTGGCAGGTACCTATACCTAACGGGTTCAAATTACCTAAAACGAGTGTAGTGAGACATTGCACCGCCATCGGCTACACGGAGACAGGGATCGAACAATGGCTTACAACATTAGGGGACATTAGGGTGGAGTGCGTTGGTATTGCCCCATACCCTGCTCAGATTTATCCGCGCGTCATGGGTATCATCATACCCGTCTCCCCTTCCCATCATATCTCGAATAAGATCAATTACAGAAGGGGTGACGCCATGGACCCGCGTGATGAGGGTGGTTATCGCATCATCACGCACATAGTTAACGACAAGACACCAGTATGGGGTGGGGTTTTCGCCCGGGCCGTCAAGAAGAAGTGGCCTTTGGCTCAAACAGACTTCGAACGCTGGTCAGCCGAGGAAAAAAGAAACTTATCCCTCGGAAGCGCTCGCCTAGTGGAGGTAGATGAAAGACTGGCCGTCTTCACGATGGTCGCTCAGCGCGGATACGGTGAATCAAACAAACCACGCATTAAATACTCGGCACTAAAATCATGCCTTGAATCGTTAGCAGATACCGCGGAAAGATGCGGGGCCAGCGTACACATGCCTCGCATCGGGAGCGGCCAAGCTGGCGGAAACTGGGAGGTCATCTCAGAACTTATAGAGGACGCGTTGTGTGGGCGCGGGATAAAGGTCTTCGTCTATACACTGCCCAACGCCCCCGTAAAAAAGGATCCGCAGGCCAGACTAGGATTTTCTCAGAGTGAAGATCAGGGGGGCGGGCAATTGAACTTGATCTGACAGGTACTCAGCTTTGCTCAAACAAGTCATTCTTCTCTCCGGCCAGGTCTGCGCCGGTAAGACAACTCTTCGCGACAATCTAGTTGCGAGGTTCGGCTTCCATGCGCTTAAGACCAAGGAGGTGATCAGCCAACTGGCACCCGCAATAGAGCGTGAGCGGGGTGCCATGCAGGACTACGGGGAATATTTGGATCGCCGGACTAAAGGCGGCTGGGTGCGCGACGCGCTGATTCATCTAGCTGAGGAGCAGAAGGAGGATGTAACAGTAGTAGTAGATGCCGTCCGCATCCTAAACCAGATCGACAGTATCCGGCGTGCTTTCGGGCCGCGGGTTTTTCACATACACCTTACCGCCCCACTCGATATTCTTGAAGCCCGATACAAGCAGCGGCAGGTAGAAGGGTTTAAGGAGTTTGCCACTTACCGGGAGGTGATGGAGAACAAAACTGAAAGAAAAGTTCGCAAGCTCGCCGTGGTGGCAGACGTCTTAATTAACACCGGCCGCAGCACCCAAGGTGATGTGGTTGCCCGGGCCGCGTCTCACCTCGGACTGTATGGTCGCGAGAATACGCGTCTCGTCGACGTGCTTGTTGGGGGGCAGTACGGAAGTGAGGGTAAAGGGCACGTAGCATCTTACCTTGCCCGTGAGTATGACATATTGGTGAGGGTAGGAGGGCCAAACGCCGGCCACAAAGTATTCGAAGAGCCGAAGCCATTCACTTTTCATCAACTACCGTCTGGCACACGATCGAGCGAAGCCAAGCTGATCATCGGCCCTGGTGCCAACATCAGCGTTACCCGGTTGGCGGCTGAGATTGCCGCATGCCAAATCGATAAAGATCGTCTCTCGATCGACCCCCGTGCCATGATTATAGAAAAGAGCGACATACGCAATGAGGAGCGGGGGTTGGTAAATAACATCAGTTCAACAGGTCAGGGGGTCGGCTATGCAACTTCGAGGAGGATAATTCATCGGGGTGAAAGCAGTCTCAGGATGGCAAAGGATGTTGCGGAGTTCCGCCCGTTCATCCGTGACACTTACGAGGAGCTTGAGAAGGCCTTTTCCGAAGGCAAGAAAGTTTTTTTAGAGGGAACGCAAGGTACCGGGCTGAGCCTGTACCATGGTATCTACCCGTATGTGACTTCAAGGGATACGACCGTGGCTGGCTGCTTAGCAGAAGCAGGAATCTCACCGGGCCGCGTCCGAAAAGTAATAATGGTCTGTCGCACATATCCAATACGAGTTGCTGATCCCGATGTTAAAGGCAAGACGTCGGGATTTATGTCCCAGCCGCTTGATTGGGATGAGATTGCTAGACGAGCTGGGCTTAACGTGGATCAACTCCGGGAAGCAGAGCGTACTTCCACTACGGATCGGAAACGCAGGGTCGCAGAATTTGATTGGCAGTTGTTAAGAAAAGCCGCCTTTTTGAATAGCCCGACTGACATTGCGCTTACTTTCGCCGATTATCTATCTAAAGATAATATGAAAGCCAAGCGATTCGACCAGTTGAATGACGATACTATCCGCTTCATCCAAGAGGTGGAGCGAGTGGCTTTAGCACCTGTCACTTTAATTTCAACCGGTTTTAATTCCAGGAGTATTATTGACCGCAGATCATGGTAGACAAATTAGATGGCGTTACCCCTGAGGAATTGATCACCCGTTACCCTAGGCTTTACCACATGGCTGAAGCTGATACGTGGGATAGCATTCGTAAAAATGGATTGCTAAGCACAAGCGCGCTACTGGATCTCTATGAGGTTGAAGGTACACAGCGTTATGCGATAGAAAGTGAGCACCGGCCGGAATCTATTCCAATCTCACACCCGGTTTACGGCACCGCAGTCATACGTGATCAAAAGCCGATGTCTGATGGCGGCTTACTCAGATGTTTGAGGAACGTAACACCGAAGGAGTGGTATGAAACATTAAACAGGCGAGTGTTCTTTTGGTTGACGAGGGAGAGGCTATTGACTTTACTTAATGCCAAACCTTACCGGAATCAGAAGCATTGCGTGCTCACGATTGATACCGCGCTGATGCTTGAGCGTCACGTTGACGAAATTACCTTAGCTCCTCTCAACTCCGGATGCACCAAGCCGTATCCTCACCCTCGTGGTTCTGACGCTTTCCTCCCATTACGGGAATACCCTTACGAATCTCGCCGAAAGAAGAACGATTATTCAGCCATTGTAGAACTAACGGTAGATTACAAAGTTCCTGATATTGAAGATTTAACCGTAAAGGTTGATCACATGATTGGAGAGACAGTTCTTGAGACTTTGTTTGAACGCTAATAGGTTATTCAACATCCATGTATGATAACCCGATTAGAGTCTCTGCCAATGGAGTCGATGGTCCACAAGCACTTTATGAATCCCGCGCTCTTCCAGCTTTCTTAGAATTCTCTGAGCGTGTCCAGAACTTTGTGTAAGTGATCGTCATTAGAGAGCAGGCATCCTGTCCTCGAAGATAATGGCGAAGCGATTCAACGCCGCCTTCCATTCCTTGATCGGCATCGTCCATTTCCGCG
>JAIVJM010000187.1 GCA_020199995.1 Acidobacteriota bacterium
TCCGCTCCGCCAACGCCCGACCCCGACGCGCAACGGGCGGCCCCCGAGCAGGCAATGAATGGCGTGCGCCGCCCGCGCGCGACGACGGGCGCGTTGATGCGGGAGGTCTCAAGCCCGGACACGCCGAGCGGGGGAAGCGTGAGGCCGCGCGCCGCCAACAACCTCGCTGCCTCCACGCCGCAGGGCGACGGAGACGGGCAGGACCCCGCGGAGGAAGAAGCGCCGACGCCCGAGCCGACGCCGGAGCCGACACCCGAACCCGAGCCGGCTCCGTTCACCGTGTGGCTGAATGAAAGGATTGAGGAGAAGACCGTCGCCCTCATCAATCAGGGCTCGAACGCGAACCAGACCGAGAGTCCGGCGGCGGGCGACAGCTCCACGTCGCTCGTGGATCAAAGCTCCGCGTCCGACCTCGTGGGAGTCGCGCTTAATCTGGCGGGCCTTTCAGGGGGGACCGACGACCAGAAGAACGCGAACGCCGCCACCGTCACTGTCTCAGCCTTCTCGCTCTATTCGGCGTTCAAAGGGGCCGACCCCCTCGACCCGGCTTTCTACAACCGGAACAAGAATTGGCGAAAGCTCT
This sequence comes from Acidobacteriota bacterium, assembly GCA_020199995.1. Classification (GTDB taxonomy): domain Bacteria; phylum Acidobacteriota; class Blastocatellia; order Pyrinomonadales; family Pyrinomonadaceae; genus JAIVJM01. The sequence goes on from JAIVJM010000187.1 coordinate 584, forward strand.
CGCTCACGCTCGGCTTCGACAACGAGCGGAAGGAGGGCGACGAGAGCGCGACCGACCGCGTCACGCTGGCCGGCTTCAAGTGGCTCATCGTCAACGGGCGCGACGCCTCGAATAATCAGAACACGAATGAGAGGGGCATCATCATCAACGCCCTGAGCGAGGCCGCCGGCTCGTTCGGGCGGCTCGACGAGGAGATCAAAGGGTTTCTCTTCAGGAGCGAGTCAGTGCGCGGCACCCTGCTCCGCAACGCTTTCAGAGACTTTCTTGATGAAGAGTCCGTCAAGCTCAGCTCTCTGGTCGGGCAGGAGCAACAAAGGATTCGTGAACTCGAACGCAGCCAGCCGCCTTTGACGGACGCCGACCGGGCGGAGATCGCGCGGCTCCAGCAAGAGATCAGGCTCGGACAGAACGTCAATACGAACAAGAGACGCCTCCGGCAATTGCAGCCTCTGGAGGGCAGGAAGGCGGAGTTAAGAATTATTCAGAATCGTCTGAAACAACTCGGAGACCTGAAGACGAAGGACTTCGCGACGCTGCTCAAGCCGGAGAACTCGGCCAAATGGAGTCAGGCGGAAATAAACTTCACGAGGGTGGGCTTCAGGAGAATACTTCTCCAGAGCGGCGACTCCTTCCAGAAAGTGTTCGAAGCCCTCACCCCCGAGGAGCGCGAGACGCTCGACAAGTACATAGACTCGCGCATTGACCCGTTCGTCAAGCTCAAGGGGCAGACGCGCAAGGCGCTCGAAGAGATTCGCAGTCGCCCGCAGTTCTCCTTCGCGGCCCTCGCCAAGAGGCGGCAGGAGGGCGCCGACGAATACACGAGCGACCTCATCTACGAGCGCGGAATCGGGACGCGCACGTTCGCCACCCTCAACGCGGGCTTCAAGTACAAGGACAGCAAGCTCGTGGGCGGCGACTCGCGAGGCGGAAGGGCCGCCGCGCAGTTGCAGTTCCAGATTACGCCCGAAGAGAGCCTCGTCAGCAAGAGCCCTCTCTACCTCTTCCTGTCGGGCGACGCCGAGTGGCTGTCGGGCGCGAAGCCGAAATACAAGGCTCAGGCCAAGGTCAGGATACCGTTGGCGGACGGCATCGAAATCCCCATCTCCCTCACCTTCGCCAACCGCACCGACCTCATTGACGAGACGGACGTGCGCGGGCAGTTCGGCTTCACCCTCGACACGGCGAAGCTGCTGAGGGCTTTCAAATTCAAACTGCCGACCTTCGGCAGTCGCCTACTCGCCTTCGCCCCCCTCCTCATCCCGGAAGCGGAGCCATAGCTCGTGGCTCCCCGCAAAAGGGAAGTATCCGCCCGGCCCGTAAAAATCCGCACAGGGTTTTACGGGCCGTCGCCGTTCCAGCGCGCGCGCCCTGCGTCACGGGCCAGTTTGCGGGCCCGCGACGCGCCTCGTTATAATGTCCCGGCTTGAACCACTCACACATTCAGACGCCGAAGCCGGCCACGCCACTTCCGGATATGCTGCGCGGCATACTCGTCCCGTTCCCGACGCCCTTCGACGCCGGGGGCGAGGTGGACGCGCGGGCCTTGCGCGCCAACATCGAGCGTTGGAACCTGACGGGCGTGAGCGGCTACGTCGCGCTCGGCTCGACCGGCGAGCGCGTCCATCTGGACGAGCGCGAGCGGCTCGGTGTGGTCGAGGCTGCGCGCGGGGCCGTGCCCCACGAGTTGGCCTTTGTCGTCGGCGTGGGCGAGCAGAGCACGCGCGCGACCATCGCCGACGCTCGGCGGATGGCGGGCGCGGGGGCGGACGCCGTGCTCGTCCTCACGCCGCACTTTTATCGCGGGGCGATGACGGCGGACGTGCTCTGCGAATATTTCTCGGCAATCGCCGACGCCTCGCCCGTCCCCATCCTGCTCTACAACATTCCGCAGAATACCGGCGTCGCGCTCGCGCCCGAAGTGGTCGCGCGACTCTCGCTGCACGAAAACATCCGGGGCCTCAAAGACAGCTCGGGCGACATGCTCGCTTTAATCGAGACGCTGCGTCTCGTCGGGCCGGAGCGCGACGATTTCGTCGTCATGACGGGGCACGGCGGGGCGCTCTACGCGGCGCTGTGCGCGGGCGCGCGCGGCGCGATTCTGGCGGTCGGCTGCGCCGCGCCGGAGCTGTGCGTGGCCGTCTCCGAGGCGGTCGAGGCAGGCGATTACGGACGCGCTCGCGCGCTGCAAGCGCGGCTCGCGCCGCTGGCCGCCGCGGTCACGACACGCTACGGTATCGGGGGCCTGAAGGCCGCGCTCGACCTCCTCGGCTACGCGGGCGGCACCGCGGTGCGCGCGCCGCTCCGCACGCCCGGCGAGGAGGCCCGCCGCGAGATTGCCCGTCTGCTCGAAGAGACTGTCGGCGACAAAGAACGCGGAACGTCTGACCCATGACCTTCAGCGGCGCGTTGGTGGAGAGGTTTGCGCGGCTCTGATGACACTGGCTATAATGCCATAGCCTTAAGAGAGAGTTGACCCGACGCGGGGCGTATCTCGTCCGGCGAAAGCGTTAAGCGTGTGACTACAACCGAATCCGCATGTTACAGCACGCCCGAGGAGGCCGGCCTGCGCGTCGAGCGCCTGCCCTTCGCGCGCATCCCGCACCAGTCAAAACTCTTCCTCGACTATCTCGAAGACCCGCTCTCGCTCCTCCGCTTCTACCCCGAAGCCGTCCGCTACCACCACGAACTCGCGGCGCGCGCGCCGCAGGTTCTGGCCGCGCACGCGACCGACCGCGACGCGCTCGCCGACGCGCTCGCCGCGTCGAACGCGGCGTGGGGCGCGGGCGCGGAGACGCTCGCGAACGTAGCTCGCGGGGTGCCTGACGCAGCGCGGCACGGAGGCCGTGCCCGTCTTCTGGATGGCGACGGAAGACCACGACTGGGAAGAGGTGCGCGCGGCGGAAGTCATCGCCTGCGACGGGCGACTCGCGCGCGCGCGCGTTCCCGCCGAGTGGCATGAAGAGGGCGCGCCCGTGGGCGGCGTCCGCACAGACGAGCAGGTCGAAGAAGCCATCCAGCGTCTCTTCGACCTGCTGCCTTCGAGCGAGTTCCGGCCCGATCTCGAAAAGCTCGTGCGCGAGTCTTACGGGCCGGGCCGCGACTACGGCGAGGCGTTCGCGCGCATTTTAACGGCGCTCGCAGGGCGCTACGGCCTCGTGCTGCTCGACCCTCTGGACGCGCGCCTCAAGCAACTCTCCGCGCCGCTCTACGCGGAGGCCGCGCGCCGCGCCCCCGAGATCGCCGCCGCGCTCGACGCGCGCTCGCGCGAGCTGGAGGCCGCGGGCTACCACGCGCAGGTGCACACCTCGCCCGATTCTTTCCCGCTCTTCATTCACGGCGAAGATGGGGCGCGCCGTGCCCTCACGCGCACCGCCGGAGGGCGCTATGCCTCGAAAGGCTCCGCCGAAGAGTGGACGGCCGAGGAGCTGGCCGTGATGTCCGAGCGCGAGCCCGAGCGCTTCAGCCCGAACGTCACGCTGCGCGCCGTCGTGCAGGACTATCTGCTCCCGACCATCGCCTACTTCGGCGGCGCGGCTGAGATCGCCTATTTCGCGCAGACGGCTGAGGTTTACCGCGTGCTCGCGCGGCCCGCGACGCCCATCCTCCACCGCGCGAGCCTGACCGTCGTCGAGCGCCGGACGGGGCGCACGCTCGAACGCTACGGCCTCAGGCTCGAAGACTTCTTCGCGGGCCTCGACGCCGTCATCGCGCGCGTCGTCGAAGAGCACCTCGGCGCCGACGTGGCCCGCCGTCTCGACGAGACCGACGCGACCATCGCGCGCTCTCTCGACGGGCTGCGTGAAGACTTAAGCGCCTTCGACCCGACGCTCGGCGACGCGCTCTCGACCGGAAGACGCAAGATCGAGCACCAGCTCGAAGGCTTGCGCACGCGCTTCCACCGCGCGCAGATGTCGCGCGACCGTGCCGTCTTTCGCCAGCTCGAACGCGCCGCCACCGCGCTCTATCCCGAGAAGGCGCTTCAGGAGCGTCATCTCAACATCACTTCGCTCATCGCACGCCACGGTCGCTACACCATCGAATGGCTCCACGACGCGATTGACATCGGCACGGTCGAGCACCAGATCATTTACTTGTAAGAGCTGTTAGCTGTTAGCTTTTGGCCCTTAGCTTTGGCGCTCTCCGCGAGGCGCGAGACGAATCGAAAGGCGAGTGCCGGTGGAACTGGTTGGCTATCAGCTATCAGCTAACAGCTAACAGCTAACGGCTTACTGTTAACAGCTTTTCCATGTCCAAAATCCGCGTCCTCTCAGACCACATCGCGAACCAGATCGCCGCGGGCGAGGTGGTCGAGCGCCCGGCGTCGGTGGCGAAGGAGCTGGTCGAGAATTCGATTGACGCGGGCGCGAGGCGCGTCGAGGTGGACGTCGAGGCGGGGGGCCGCAGACTCCTGCGCGTCTCGGACGATGGCGGCGGGATGACGCGCGACGACGCGGTGCTCGCCTTCGAGCGCCACGCCACTTCAAAGATCGCGACGGCTGAAGACCTCACGCGCATCGAGACGCTCGGCTTCCGCGGCGAGGCGCTGGCGTCAATCGCTTCGGTCGCGCGCGTCGAGCTGCTCACGCAGATCGCGGGCGAACCGGAGGGGACGCGCGTCCTCATCGAAGGCGGGAAGATGCGCGACGTCTCGCCGGCGGCGCGCCCGCGCGGGACGACCATCGCGGTGCGCGATCTCTTCTTCAACGTCCCGGCGCGTCGAAAATTCCTCCGCTCCGAGGCGACCGAGAGCTTTCACCTGACGAACCTCGTCACGCACTACGCGCTCGCGCACCCCGAGATCGAGTTCGCGCTCACAAACAACGGGCGCGAAGTCCTGCGCGCCGCGCCCGCCGCCTCGCTGCGCGAGCGCGCCTACCAGATTTTCGGCGAGGAGTTTCTGGAGAATCTTTTAGAAGTCGGCGGCGGCTATGCCGAAGTGGCGCGCGTGCGGGGCTACGTCTCGGCCCCGCGCGAGCGCCGCACGACGCGCGACGCACAGTATCTTTTCGTCAACGGGCGTTTCGTGCGCGACCGGCTTATCACGCGCGCCCTCTCCGAAGGCTTCCGCTCCGTGCTCCCGCAGGGCGTCTTCCCGTCGGCGCTCCTCTTCCTCGACGTGCCGCTCGCGGAGGTGGACGTGAACGTCCACCCGGCCAAGACGGAGGTGCGCTTCCGCCGCCCCGCCGCCGTGGCCGACGCCGTGCGCGACGCGGTGCGCGCCGCCCTCGCCGCCAACGGTTTCGTCCGCACTGCCGAGAGTTTCGACGCGCGTCAGAGGGACGCGCCCCTCGACGCCGCCGTCCACGGCTTCGGCAGCAGTTATGCTTTCACGCCGACTCCGACCCCACCGGAAGGAGCGCGGGGAGGAACGCAGGAAGGAACGCAGGAAGGGTTGGAGTTTGGCCGGACGCCACACGCGACGGACGAGACTTTCCGGCACGACGCACAACCCGCGAACGTCACCACGACGGAGCCTTCGACATCTGCGCTCGACGCCGACAGGCATGGGCCTCAAGCGAGTTCGGCGCACGCGCCTTCGCGCGAAGAAGAAGCCGCGCGTGATCAAGGGCCGTCGGGCGAAAGAGCGACGGGCGCGGATGATGTGCTCTCGTCGGAGGCCACACATGTGCAGGGAGCACGGCCTTCATCTTCGGACGCTCCGACTTCACCCGCGCATCGCGACGGGCAGGGCGGCGCCCTCCCTCCGCTCAGCTCCGCCGCCGCGCTGGTGCGCGAAATCTCCCCCGGGTCGCTCTCGACGAACATCCGACCGCTCGGCCAGCTCGCCGAGAGTTTCATCATCGCCACCGACCCCGAAGGGCTCCTCCTCATTGACCAGCACGTCGCGCACGAGCGCATCCTTTTTGATAAGTACCTCGCGCTCGAAGAGACGCGCGCCGCCGAATCGCAGCACCTCCTCGTGCCCGAAACCTTCGACCTCAGCCCGGCGCAGACCGCCGCCTTCGACTCGGTCTCGGCGGAACTCGAACGCTACGGCTTCGGACTAATGCGTCTCTCGGGGCGCACGGTCGCCGTCCGCGCCGTGCCCGCCGACCTCCCCGCGACTGAAGCGCGCAACCTCCTCGCGGAAATCCTCGACGCGGTGGAGTCGGAAAAACGCGGGCGCGCGCGCGCCACGCTGCGCGAGCGCGTCGCCGCCTCGCTCGCCTGCCGCGCCGCCATCAAAATCAACACGCCGCTCACGCGCGAGAAGATGCACTGGCTCATCGAACACCTCCTCCTCACCTCATCGCCCACCACCTGCCCCCACGGTCGCCCCATCATCCTCCGCCTCACGAAGCGCGACATCGAGCGCGGCTTTAACAGGTAAAGAAGCTGTGAGCTATTAGCTGTTAGCCGTTAGCTTAAGTAAAAAACAGAAGCCGAAAGACAAAAGGCACTCGACTGACTCGGCGCAACGTCGTCGTCGGTTCGCGCCAGCGGTCTGGCTGAGAGCTAACAGCTAATAGCTCACAGCTTCTTTCAGAGTGAATCGAAGGCGCGCATCACCGCCTCTGTGTCTGAGAGGTCTGGGAGGAGGAGGTCGGGGTTGTGTGGGCGGAGCGTCTCGACGCTGTTGACGCGACCCGTGCCGACGCCGACCGCGCGCGCGCCGAAGTGGCGGGCGCAGGCGATGTCGTTGGGCGTGTCGCCGATGACAATGAGCTGCGTGGGGAGGAGTTCGATGCCGAGGCGTCGGCTGATGCGGCGGCGCGCGAGGGCCGGCAGATCGCGCCGGTCGTGCGAGTCGTCGCCAAACGCGCCCGGCAGGCGGAAGAAGTCCGAGAGCCCGACGAGCCGCATCTTCAGGCGCGCGGCGGGCTCGACGTTGCCCGTCAAGAGCGCCGAGCGGTAACGTGGGTGCGCCTCAGCGGCCTCCAGCACCTCGCGCACGCCGGGCAGGAGCTGGAACAGTGGCTCTTCGTGCGGGAGAGCGCTGACGCGCTCCAGCTCGGCCACATAGCGTTCGCGCAGCTCACGGACGCGCCCGCGAACCTGCTCGGGCGTGAAGCCCGCCGAGGCTAAAGCCTCCAGCACGATCTGCCAGTCGGTCATCCCCGAGACGCTCATCTCGGCGAGCCGCCCCGCCGTCCCGAAGACGCTCTCCATCACGGGGATCGTATAGTCCCTGAACGCGCCCGCGCGCGGCGAGCGCACGAGCGTCCCGTCAATGTCCCATAAAAGAATGCGTAAGTCAGTCATAAGAAAAAAGTCTGTAATCTGGAGCATGAAGAGAAGACTTCTTATTCCGGCTCCAGACTCCAGACTTCTGAGAGTCTTTGAATTTATTCGACGACGACCAGCACCTCGCCCGCTTTGACGGTCGCCCCCGGCTGCGCGTGGAGCTCGGCGACCGTCCCCGTTTTCGGCGACTTCAGCTCGTTCTGCATCTTCATCGCCTCGACGACGACGAGGCCGTCGCCAGCCTCGACCATTTGACCCTGCTCGACGAGCACGCGCACGACCTTGCCCGGCATCGGCGCGAGAACTTGCGCCCGGCCCGCGTCGTGCCCCGCCGCCGCGCCCGCGCCGCGCAGCCGTTTCGGGTCAGAGAGTTGCACTCGATACGAATGGCTGCCCACGCGAACTTCCACGCCGGCCCCCATCGCCGCCGCCGCCCTCCCGCCGCTCACGCGGCACTCGTAGACGCGTCCCTCGTGCAGCAGCAGGTACGCGCCCGCCTCGGGCTCGCGCACCTCCAGTTCGTAGCTCCGCCCGCCGACCTCGGCGAAGGCCCTCTCGCCGTCGCGCTTCAATTCGACTGACGCCTTCTCGCCTTCAATCTCCGCGATGAGTTTCATGAAATTCTCGACTGATGAAGCGCCGCGCGCCCGGCCATCTTCCAACGGCTCGGCGTCTGTTGAGCGGGCTGCCGCGAGGCAGAGTCCTTAACGCCGCTCTCGTGCGCCAGCGCGGCGGCGATGATCGCCATGTCCCGCCTGACGGTCTCGTCCGCGTCGGCGCCCGCTTCCGCGACTTCCGCCGCGCTCCGCTCGTTGAAGCGCTTGATGAAGCCGGTGTCGAGACGGCCCGCGACGAACTCCGGGTCGCGCATGATGCGTCGGAAGAAGGGGAGCGTGGTTTCGATGCCGCCGACGTCGTACTCGTCGAGCGCGCGGCGCATGCGCTCGACGGCCTCGGTGCGCGTGCGCCCCCAGACGGCGAGCTTCGAGATCAACGGGTCGTAGTAGATCGAGACCTCCGCGCCCGCGTAGATGCCGCCGTCGTCGCGCACGTTCGGCCCGGCGGGCACGCGCAAACTCGTAATGCGTCCGGGCGAGGGCATGAAGTCCCGCGCGGGGTCTTCGGCGTAGACGCGGCACTCGACGGCGTGGCCCGAGAAGCGCACATCTTCCTGCGTGAAGGAGAGCGGCAGCCCGGCGGCGACGCCTATCTGCTCGCGCACGAGGTCAATGCCGGTGACGAGTTCGGTCACGGGGTGCTCGACCTGAAGGCGCGTATTCATCTCCAGAAAGTAGAAGTCGCGTGTCGCGTCCGAGACGAGGAACTCGATTGTGCCCGCACCGACGTATCGGGCGGCGCGCGCGATCCCGACCGCCGCCGCGCCCATCGCCTCGCGCAAGTGCGCCGAGTCGTCAATCGGCGAGGGGCACTCTTCGATGACCTTCTGATGACGGCGCTGAATCGAGCACTCGCGCTCGCCGAGGTGCGCGAAGTTGCCATGCGTGTCGGAGAAAATCTGAATCTCGATGTGGCGCGGGCGCTCGACCGCCTTTTCGAGATAGACCGCGGAGTCGCCGAAGGCCGCAGCGGCCTCGGACTGTGCCGTCTCGAAGGCCGAGGCCAGCTCGTCCTCGGACGCGACGAGGCGCATCCCCTTGCCGCCGCCGCCCGCCGCCGCCTTGAGCATCACGGGGTAGCCGAAACGCGCCGCCACTTCGCGCGCCTCTGCGGTCGAGCCGAGCGGCTCGGTCGTCCCCGGCACGACGGGCGCGCCCGCCGCGATGGCCGCGCGCCGCGCGCTCGTCTTCGAGCCCATCAGCTCCATCGCCTCGGGCGTCGGGCCGATGAAGGTGAGGCCGGCTTCGGCGATGGCGCGCGCGAAGGCCGCGTTCTCGGCGAGGAACCCGTAGCCGGGGTGGACGGCTTCCGCGCCGCACGCGCGCGCCGCCTCGACGACGCGCTCGATGCGCAGGTAGCTCTCAGCCGAGGGCGCGGGGCCGAGCAGGTAAGCCTCGTCGGCGAGCCGCACGTGGAGGGCCGAAGCGTCCGCCTCCGAATAGACGGCGACCGGCGAGATGTCCATCTCGCGGCACGCGCGAATCACGCGCACCGCGATCTCTCCCCGATTGGCGATGAGAATTTTGCGGAACATAGAGAAGCGATTAGCTGTCAGCTGATAGCTTTCAGTCTTTGATGCTGGCCGCGTTCGAGCCTTTTTTGCACCGCTCAAACGCCGGGAGAGTACGAAAAGTTAAAAGCTGACAGCTAAGAGCTAAACAACCACCGAATTGCCCGGCTGGCGCGGATTGAAGCGCACGGTGACGCGCGCGCCGGGGAAGTAGTCTAAGGAGTGTTGCTTCTGCCCGTCGTCGAGCGTCTGCGACGATTCGTACTCGACGCTGTTGATCTCGTAGTTGTAGAAGACCTGCGTAATCGCGCCCGCCTCGTCTGTAATGATGTCGAAAATCGAGCCCTCGGTGATGCGACCCGTGCGGAGCAGGCCGGCGCGCCGGGAGGTTTCGTCGTCAGCCTTCTTGCGGCGAAAGATGTTTAGTATGCCCATATGATCTGAAGGCCCGGTCTTAGAGCATGCGCCTTTCGGCGGTGGCGGGTTTCCGCGTTTTGATGGCGGCGGGCCGCGCCGCGCCTTCAACAATCCGCCCGTCGCGGATGCGCAGGTCGTCCTCGGTGCCGAGCCTCCGGTCCCTGCCGGGCAGCATCAGCTCGTAGTTCGTGAGTGCGAGCCCCGAGCCGGGCAGGTCGTCGGTGCTGCGCGCCGAGGCCGCGCGCGCACGGACGGCCCCGGCGGAGCGACGCCGCGCGCCGCTCCCCTTCGAGCCCGTCGAGAGCGAGGCGAGGTCGGTCTCAGGTTTGTATTCGGTGGCCCCCAACGCCTCCAGCACCGCGGAGAGCGAGCAGTCTGGGTCGTCGAGCCGCCGCAGGTCTGCGAGCGTCGCCGGGTATGTGCCGAAGCGCGTGCGGTAGCGCGCGAGCGCCTGATCGCCCGCATAGAGCAGGGCATTCTCGCCGGCCCTCAGCGCCAGCTCGCGCCGCCGGAGCCTTTCGGGGACGGTGACGCCGATCAGGGCGACGAGCGCGACGGCGGTCAGAAGCGTCAGCGCCAACCCCGCGCGCGCCGCCCTCGCGCCCACGAAGAGCGAAGGCGCGCGCCGCATGCGCGCGTAGAGCCGCGTGCTCATGAAGGCGGCGACGAGGCCTGCGGGCAGCGCGCTCCACTTCAGACGCCAGGCGGCGGTCTCGGCGGCGCGGGCCAGCCCGCCGAAGTCGGGCGGGAAGCTCTCGCGCTCGAAGAGCGCGGCGCAGAGCGCGGCGACGAACGAAAGGAAGAGGAGCGCGCCGGTCGCCACGACGACGAGCGCCGGGCCGTAACCGGGCAGCTCACGCTCGGGGCGCGCGAGCGGCGGCCCCACGGGGCGCGCGCCGCACGCGGCGCAGCCCCTTAGCGTCTCGCCTTCAAACTTCGCGCCGCAGCATGGACAGGTCGTCAACTTCGCTTCTCCTCTTTCCGCAACCGGGGAGAGGACTCCCCGAGGGCTTCTCCGCTGCCTCGCTCTCTGGTCTCTCTTCCACGCCGCTAACGAGAGACGGGCGCGCCGCGGTGCGCAATCTCCGGCGGGTTGTGCCGCTCGTCGCTCGTGTTAGACGCCGCTTCAGCCTCCGGCGCTGCTTCGTCTCCGGCGGCGTGCGGGGCGGCGTTGGCGGCGGCGGAGGCCTTCGTCCGGTGCGAGGCGTCGTGGGCCGTCAGGCTGGCCGTGCGCGCGTCGGGGGCGGAGGCCGCGTCGGCGCGCTGAAGTTCACTCCATGTGTGGTACATGCGGTAGGCGAAAGTCCAGTAGGAGCCGACCGCGAGAATCCAGAGCACCGCTGGCATGCGGTTGGCGAAGGGACTCGCGGAGCCGGGGTGCGTCGAGAGCGCGCCGATGATGAGGAGCACCACGCGCTCGGGCCGCCTGAGAAAACCCACGTCGCATTTTGGGATGAGGCTCTCGGCGCGCGCGCTCGCGTATGAGACGAGCACCGAGCCGACCATCGCCGCGCCCGCGAGAAAGACGTAGAGGGTCGAATGGAATTCGGTATCGCGCGCGTAAAAGATGAGCAGGCCGACGAAGACGGCCATGTCCGAGAGGCGGTCGAGCGAAGAGTCGAGGAAGCCGCCGAAGCGCGTCACGCGGCCCGTCAGCCGCGCGACCGAGCCGTCGAGCATGTCGAAGACGTTGGCGACGATGAGGATGATGCCCGCCCAGAAGAAGTGCCCGAAGGCGAACATCAGCCCGCAGAGGACGTTGATCGAGACGCCGATGACGGTGAGCAGGTTGGGATTGATGCTCATGCGCGCCAGCCCCTGCACCATCGCGTTGATGATCCGGCCCGCGCCGCGTCCGATGCTCGCCCCGAACAAACTGTTGTGTGCCTTTCTCCGCTGCGCTTTGGTTAAGAGGTTGGATGCGCACTCGTTTCAGCGAGCGCACGTGCGTCCCGAAGGTTCATCATATGGACGCGTCAAACGGCTTGTCAAGGAGGTTACCCCGAAGGCCCGCGCCCCGCTCGCGCCAGCTCAAAAGAGACCGAAGAACCATCCGTAGAGCACGCGGCCAGCGGCGGGCCACACCGCGAAAACAACGAAACTGACCAATGCGACGGTCAGGTTGAGCAGTTTATAGATGCTCCCTATGTAGAACGAGCTTAAGACGATAAAGGCGACGTAGCTCGAAAGGAATCCGACGACGTACAGGATGACGGCGACCCACGCGGGCGCGACCCCGACTGAGTCGCGGACGGCGAGGGCCGCGAAGGCCGACCATCCCGCCAACAAAAAGATGCTGTGCGAGAGGTTCGAGAGCACGTAGGCGTCGAAATGTGAGTCCGCATCAACGCGGAAAAACCGCTGGATTCTGTTGATCAGCGCGTAAGTGATGAGTATGACGAGCCAGAGGACGGCATAACCCCAGGCCAGACGAATGAGCAGCGCCGTCCTGCCCAGAGGCCAGAGCATCAGCCACGCCAGCGTGAGAAAAATTAAGTTTAAGACTTCCCCGATAACTATCTCCGACCCCTCGTCGGAAGGGTCGCCGAAGAGCAGTCGGAACATGCCTCTCAATAATCGCCGCAAGGCCCGCCTCCGTACACTTCAAGGCAGTTAGTTTAGACGGGGGCGCGACGTAGCCGCGGGTCGCGGCGAGTAGTGGAGATGAGACCGGCCTGCTGCGGGTCGCGCTCTGTGGGTCCTTGTATCTCCCATTCCTTTCAGGTGATCAATGCCTTCCGCCTTAATCTGGTTTCCCACCTTCTCCTTGTGCGGCTTCCCGGGCTTCATCGTGGAGGGTCTTGAGGCTGCGAATCTCGAAGTTGCGGGCTCCGGCGGGGGTCTGGACTTTGACTTCGTCGCCCTCTTCGCGGCCCATCAGGCTGCGGCCCACGGGCGAGGTGGTGGAGATAAGACCGGCGGGCGGGTCGCTCTCTTCGGCGGTGACGAGACGGTAGGTGATCTCCTCGTCGCGCTCCTCGTCGTAGAGGACGACGGTCGAGCCGTAGGCGGCTTTGCCGTGCGGCACTTTCGAGGGGTCAATGGACGAGACCTCGCTGAGCCGCTGGCGCAGGTCGCGGATGCGCGCCTGAACGAACTGCTGGCGCGCGAGCGCCGCGTGGTACTCGGCGTTCTCCCTGAGGTCGCCCCACTCCTTCGCCGTCTTGATCTGCTGCGGCAGGTGAACACGCAGCTCCGTGTCCAGCTCGTCCATCTCTTTTTGCAGCTTCTGTTTGATATTTTCAGACACTTTTCTTTACTCCCCCTGTGGCGCTCCGTTTATCACTCGGCAGACGATGCTCCGAAATGTAACAGAAATGCAATAGCTGATAAACAGCGGAGTGACATATACTCGCTCCCGCGTCTGATGGCCCCAGTTCGAGGCTAAGCTCCGAGATGATTTTGTTCTCACTGCCAGCTTAACCTCTCCAACAGACGCATACGAGCGCTCGCTTTAGTTTATCTCTCTCCGGCTTCGAGCGCGATTCCTTTGCCCCATAAAAGAAACCTCGCGAGGCATTTCTCTATAGCAAATGGAGGGAGTGCGCCGCGTACGTGTCTCCGTTCGAGCGGGAAGCGTCCGCCGCGCCGGGAAACTTGCCATGTTGGAAAACACTGCCGGCAAAGGGAAACAGATCCTCTTCGTGGACGATGACGCCTCGCTGCTCCGCCTCGGAAGGCTGACGCTGGAGCGCGCGGGCTACGGCTTTCTGGGCGCGCTCGGCGGCGAGGAGGGCTTGAGGCTCGCGCGCACGGCGCACCCTGATCTCATCCTTCTCGACTACATGATGCCCGACCTCAGCGGCAAAGAGGTCTTCGAGGGGCTGCGCCGGAGCGAGGACGCGCGCTTGCGTCACACGCCGGTCATCATGCTCACGGCCAGAACGAGCAACGACGTGGAGCAGCGTGAGCTGCTCGAACAGGGGCTCTTTGCCTACCTGCACAAGCCCTTCGGCTACCGGGAGCTGCTCAACGTCATCGGCAACGTCCTCATGCTCAGCCAGATCAAGGAGCGCAACCGCACGCTCGAGCTCGAAGCGCGACGCGCCTTCGTCGCGACCGTGCGGACGCTCATCTCCCTGCTCTTCGCCAAGGACACTTGCACGGGCGAGCACTCGCAGAAGGTCGCCCTGCTGGCCGAGGGGCTGGCGGTGCAGTGTGGGCTCGCGGAGGAGGAGGCCATCTATATCAAGCTCGGCGCGCTCCTGCACGACGTGGGGAAGATCGGCGTGCCCGAGTACGTCCTGTGCAAACCCGACTGCCTGACCGAAGAAGAGACGGCGCTGATGCGCCGGCATGTCCATCATGGCGAGCAGGCGCTCGCCGGCGTGCCGCGCATGAAGGATGTCCGCGCGATGGTTCTGCATCACCACGAGTGGTGGAACGGCGGCGGCTATCCGGCGGGGCTGTGCGGCGAAGAGATTCCGTTCGGCGCGCGCCTCATCGCCGTCGTGGACGCCTACGACGCGATGACGAGCGACCGCCCTTACCGCACGCACCTGCCCCACTCGGTCGCCGTCGAGCGACTCCGGCAGGGAGCGGGCACGCAGTTCGACCCCATCCTCGTCGGCAAACTCTTCGAGTACCTCGACGCCATCGGCGACGCCGAGCCACACGACACCGCCTCGATCCTCGACTGGGAATTTTTGGAAGAGTTCTGCCCCGCGGTCTGAACGACCGAAGAGGCTGGAGACTAGAAGAGGCTTGAGGCTGGTAGAAGACAAAATCTTCTTACTAGCCTCAAGCCTCTTCCAGTCTCCAGCCTCTAGCAAATCTCGTGCTTGTGGTAGTCGTCTTCGTTGAGCGCGCCGAAGGAGACGCCGACGTCGCGGGCGGTGCGAACGAGCTGGCTCTCGGGCTGGACGGTCTTGAGGTTGGCGACCGCATCGGCGATGGGCACGGTGCGAATGTTCGCCGCCTGGAGCGAGACCATCACGCCGCGCTCGCCGCGCTGGAGCGCGCGCACCGCCGCCGAGCCGAAATTGGTCGCGAGCATCCGGTCGAAGGCGTTGGGGCTCCCGCCCCGTTGCAAGTGTCCGAGCACGACGCAGCGCGCCTCCTTACCCGTCAGCCGCCCCAGCTCGTGCGCGATGTGGTGGCCCATTCCGCCGAGCCGCGGCGAGCCCTGCGCGTCGCCCATATCCTGATAGACCTCGCTCCCCTCGACCTCCTTCGCCCCTTCGGCGACGACGATGATGCTGAACTGCGAGTCGCACTTCTCGCGCTCGCTGACCTTTTCGGCCACCTTCGCCATCGAGAAAGGGATTTCGGGGATGAGTATTACATCCGCGCCGCCCGACACTCCGGAGTGGAGCGCGATCCAGCCCGCGTGCCGGCCCATCACTTCGAGCAGCATCACGCGGTCATGCGATTCGGCGGTGGTGTGGAGGCGGTCGAGCGCCTCGGTTGCGATGTCAAGCGCGGTCATAAAGCCGAACGTGAGCTCGGTCGCGGCGAGGTCGTTGTCAATCGTCTTCGGCACGCCGACGACGGGGAAGCCGAGACGGTCGAACTCGGTCGCGATGGTCAGCGTGCCCTCGCCGCCGATGACGACCAAGGCTTCGATGCTGAGCCTTTCGAGGTTCGCGACGGCCTCGCGGTAGACATCTTCGGGCCGGCGGTGGTGGCCGCCGTCCGCGTCGCGCACGACGAAGCGCCCGCGGTTGCGCGTGCCGAGGATCGTGCCGCCGCGCGGCAGCAGCCCCCGCACATCCGCCGGCATCAGCTCACGCACACGCGTCTCGCCGAGCAGCCCCTCGAAACTGTCCTCGACGCCCACGACGCGCAGCCCGTACTCGCCCACCGCGGTCTTCACCGCCGCGCGAATCACCGCGTTCAACCCCGGCGCGTCGCCGCCCCCCGTCACCAGTCCGATAGTCTTCAATGTAAACTCCTAAAAGCCGTGAATCGTCAATCGTCAATCGTGAATAGAAAGAACAGGTTTTATCTATTCACGATTGACGATTGACGATTCACGGCTTTTCTATTTCCCTGCTTTCACCCGCGGCGGCTCGTACTGCTCGCCGTAGTCCGTATACTCGCGCTCGACGACCGCGCCGGGGCGAGTGTTTTCGGTGAGCAGCGCGAGCGCGTCGCGCAGCACCCGGCGTTGGAGGTCGCGCATGCCGGGGCGGCCCATGCTGTTGCCGATTTTGAAGCCCTTCGGGTAGAGCGCGCGGGGCGGGCGCATCTGCGCCGAGACCTCCGGGCTCACCGTAATCAAGACCGTCGGGATGCCGCGCATCTCGATCTCGCGCTGAACCGCCACGACCGTGCGGTGACAGACGTTCGGTCAACCCCCGGTGAGCACCACGGCGTCGGCGCGCGAGCCGCGGTCAATCTCGTTGGCGATCTCGGGCGCGGTTCCCTCGTACATCGCCTTGAGCTGCATCGTGTAGCCCATGTAGCCCACGTGCTTGCGCGCCACGTCGCGGATGAAGCCCTCGGCCTGAAGGTCGCGCAGCACGTCGAGGGGGAAGACGACGTTGATGTCACTGTCCGCGTCCGCGTGGTCGTAGTGGTGGTGCGTGACCATCAACTGCGCAGAGTCCGCGTCGGGCGGGATGATACGGAAGCTGAGGTCGCCCAAATCGTCCGTGGTGTTAAAGGGCTCCTGATCCTTGAGATGGACGCCGCCCGCGGTGACGATGGCGATTGTGGCCTTCGACAGTTCGCCCTCGAACGGCGTGAATGGGACGCATTTCCTTGAGAGTGTCGTCATATGCTTTACAAACCCCGCGCTTTCTTCAGCCGCTCAGTCGGTGTGCCGAAGCCAGCCGACGAGCACCGGGACGAGAAGCGTCAGCAACCCCAAAAACAGCAGGCCGTAATGAAAGAGCGCGTTCCACTCGGCCTCTGTTTTGAAGAAAGATTTACCGTTTCTCATACTCTGATTTTATCCCTAAAACTTCACGGGCCGCACCCCCCGCAAGGCGATTTCGGATGCCTCTCGGGAGATGCGGCCCGCCGGTGTGGTTTCGTCAGTCGAGAGCGCCCGCAAAAGCTCTAGAGCTTGCGGAGCACTTCAAACAAGTCCTCGTTATCGGGTTGGTCGCCGATGTCGTGGATATCTTTGTAGGCGAGGCGGCCTTCCTTGTCCACGATGAAAATCGCGCGTTCCGAGATGCCGTCGCCCTCTCGGTAAGCGCCGAACGCGCGGGCCACTTCGCCTTTCGGCTCGAAGTCGCTGAGAAGGTGGTAGGAAAGTCCGCCGAGGCTCTTGGCCCAGGCGGCGTTGGACGGGACGCTGTCAACTGAGATGCCCAGAACCTGGGCATCATAGCCTTTGAAGCGTTCGAGGTCGGCCTCGTACGCAGGCATCTGCGCCGTTCAGACGGGCGTCCACGCCAGCGGGTAAAAAGCGATCACGACGTTGCTCGTGCCGCGAAACTCCGAGAGCCGAACCTTCTTGTCTTTCTCAAGATTGCTCTTGAGCTCGAAATCCGGGGCCATGTCTCCGACTTCAGGCATAGAGAGATACACCTCCTCGTTTGAGAGAATAAATTTTAGGGGGTTTCAGAACACTTCGTAGGCTACAACCAACGCCGGACAATGACAAGCGCCAAGGGCTTTACTGTTTGGCTCAACGGCTCAACGGCTTATTGTTTCGCCGGCTCATTTGAAACTGGTGCGGGAATAGTGATTCAATGAACCGCCGAAAAAAATGAGTCAGTGAGCCGAAGAGTCAATGAATCAATCTGTCATCTCAATCACCCGGCGCGGAGCGGAGCGCGCGCGCGCCGGTCACCTCTGGATTTACCGCAGCGACGTGCGCGACGCGGGGCGCGCGGCGGGCGGCTCGGTCGTGCGCGTGCGCGACGAGCGCGGGCGCTTCGTCGCGCACGCGCTCTACAGCGACCGCTCGGAGATCGCGCTGCGCCTGCTGACACACAGGGAAGAGGAGATAGACCGCGAGTGGTGGCGTCGCCGTCTGCGCGAGGCGCTGGCGCGGCGCGCGGGAGCGGACGCGGAAGCGGACGCCTACCGGCTCGTCTACTCCGAGGGCGACCTGCTGCCCTCGCTCATCGTCGACCGCTACGCCGACGTGCTCGTCGTGCAGACTCTCTCGCAGGGGACTGAGGCCGCGAAGGAGATGCTCACGGCGCTGCTCGTCGAGGAGACGGGGGCGCGCTCTGTGGTCGAGCGCAACGACGTGCGCGTGCGGGTGCTCGAAGGGCTGCCGATGAGTGCGGGTGTGTTGTACGGCGAGCCGCCCGCGACGCTCGAAGTCGTGCAGCACGGCGTGCGTTTTGAGGTCTCGCCGCTCGGAGGGCAGAAGACGGGCGCGTTCCTCGACCAGCGCGAGAACCATCTCGCGGCCCGTCGTTACGCGCGGGGCCGCGCGCTCGACTGCTTCACCTTCAACGGCGGCTTCGCCCTGAGCGTTGCCTCGGCGTGCGAGAACGTTCTCGGGCTCGACGTGTCGGCGGAGGCGGTCTCGGCGGCGCGGCGCAACGCGGAGCTGAACGGGGCGTCGAACGTCGAGTTTCGTGAGGCCAACGTCTTCGACGCGCTGCGTGCGATGGAGGACGCGGGCGAGCGTTTCGAGACCATCGTGCTCGACCCGCCGGCCTTCGCCAAGAACCGCGCGAGCGTGCCGGCGGCGGCGCGCGGCTATAAGGAGATCAACCTCCGCGCCCTCAAACTGCTGGAGCCGGGCGGCGTGCTCATCACCTGTACCTGCTCGTACCACATGAGCGAGCAAATGTTTCTCGACGTCATCGCCGAAGCTGCCTCGGACGCGTGCCGCCGCGTGCAGCTCGTCGAGCGGCGCACGCAGTCGCGCGACCACCCCGTCTTGGTCGGAGTGCCCGAGACCCTCTATCTGAAGTGCGTCGTCGCGCGCGTCATCGAGTAAACGCCGCCCGTCGTCGCCGCGCTGCCCCTTCGCGTATTGAAATTTCTGGGGGAGCGAGACGATAATGGCGCGCACGTCAAATGGATTCCGGCGGGCGCGCGCGCCCCGCGCTGCCCGTTTCTTTCAAGGGACGCCTCTAAACCGCCCCGTCCAGCCAAACACATCTCACGAGGAGTTTCGCTCATGTCTCAAGAAAAGTCCGACGACACTCAGAAAACCTGCTTCGTCATCATGGGGTTCGGCAAGAAGACAGACTTTGAAACGGGCCGCACGCTCGACCTCGACAAGTCGTACAAGAACATCATCAAGCCCGCCGTGGAAGCGGCCAACCTGAAGTGCATCAGGGCCGACGAGATCGTTCACTCGGGCGTCATTGACCTGCCGATGTACGAGCAGCTTCTGAACGCGGAAGTCGTCGTTTGCGATCTTTCCACCTCGAACAAAAACGCTTTTTACGAACTTGGGGTCCGCCACGCCCTGCGCCCGTTCACGACCCTCGTCATCTCCGAGGACGGCGTCAAGTCTTTCCCTTTCGACATCAACCACGTCCTCGTCCGGCAGTACCATCATCTGGGCGACGTGCTCGATTTCGACGAGGTCGTGAGGTTCCAGAAAGTTCTGACGGACGCCATCAAGCAGATTCTCGCGAAGGAGCCGCGAGACAAGGACAGCCCCGTCTACACGTTTCTCCACAGCCTGACGCCCCCGGCGCTGGCCGCCGCGTTGAAGGAGGCGGCGGCGGCGGTGGGCGCGGCGTCCTCGGCGGCAATCGTCGAGGAGACTTCGCACAAGCGGACTTACAGCATGCTCATGGAGGAGGTTGACGAGGCACAGAAGGCGGGCGATTTCGGGACGGCCAAAGACCTCCTCAAACTCATCCGCAAGAGAATGAAGCCGAAGGGGCCGGAGAATCCGGATGCTCCCAAGTTGCCGGAAGACCCGCACATCATCCGGCGCCTCGCGCTCGTCACATATAAAGAGAAGCACGAGACGGAGGAGGCTCAAATCGCCGCGCTCAAAGAGGCTTGCGAACTGCTCCGGGGAATGGACCCCGAGACTTCCAACGATACGGAGACGCTCGGTCTCTGGGGAGGGATCCACAAGCGTCTCTGGGACAAGACCAAAGACGTGGCCAATCTCGACGAGGCGGTGCGCAGCTACGGACGCGGATTCTACCTCCGCAACGACTACTATAACGGGATCAACCTCGCCTTCCTGCTCAACATCCGGGCCGCGAACTCAATCGAGAAGGCCGCAGTCGAACCGTCAGACGCGGGGGCCGCGCAACCGGGGGCCGTCTCGGCGGAGGTCATCATCGAGCGCGCGAAGGCGGTCGCCGACTACGTGCAGGCGCAACGCATCCGCAAAGAAGTCCTCGCGATCTGTGAACAGTGTCTCAAAGACAATCCCGCCCCCGACGAGGCGAAGGCCAGCGCGGAGGCCAAGGCCGACTATCTGGCGAGCCGGTACTGGGTGCTGGCGACGAGGGCGGAGGCTTACCTCGGCATGGGAGAGGCCGCACAAGCCGACAAGGCATACAAGGAGGCGTACGACATGGCCCCCGAGAAATGGATGATCGAGACCAGCACGGAGCCGCAGCGCCAGCGCCTCTCGGCGCTGCTCGCCGTCTCTCCGCTGGAGTACATCAAGGCGGACGCCGCCTGAAGCGTCCCTGTCGTCTTAAAGAAGAAAGAGCGGCCCGACGAGAAATCGCCGGGCCGCTCTTTTCACGCTGAACCGTTTGGTGGACTGTCGGGCCGCTCACTCCGAAGAATTGCCGCGGCTGACGTTCTCGGCCAGCGTGCGGGCTTCGGGAAGGAGTTCGAGGGCGCGCAGGAGTTGCGGGTCGCTCTCCAGAAGGAAGCGCCCGGCGGCGTCCGTGCCATAGGCGGCGGTGATGATGTCGTCGCGCAGGCGGAGTCGCGCGTAGTCAAGGTCGGCGTCGAGGTGCTTGAGGCTGAGGCCGCTCTGCGGGTCTCGCTTGACGAAGTTGCGGAAGGCTTCGATGACTTTTTCGTTGACGGGGAGGTCGGTCGGGCGCGGGACGCGTCCGAACTGCGGCCCCGCGCTCAGGCGGTAGGCTTCGAGCCCCGGAATCTGCCCGCCGACCAGCTCGCGCACAAAGAAGAACGACTCCTCGAAGATGCGCGCGCGCGCGGGCGTCGTGATGTCGAGCGGCTTGACCTCGTGGTCGGGCGTGATGCCGCCGCCGCCGTAGAAGACGCGGCCTGCCGCCGTCTTGATGGCCGGCCCCGTGGGCGTCGCCTGCGGCGTGGGCTGCGGCGTCGGCACGGGCGGCGCCGGCGCGTCAGGCGATGCGGGCGACGTGGGCGACGTGGGCGACGTGGGCGACGTGGGCTGCGTGGGCTGCGTCGGGGTGCGGGGCGCGGGCTCGTCCGCAGCGCCGTGGCGCGTGTAGTAGTCGTAGAACGAGCCGCCCGTGTATTCGCGCTGAATGAGGCGACCGTAGGGCGTGTAGTATTTCGCGGTCGTCAGAGTGAGCCCCGCGCCGAAGGGCAGTTGGAAGACTTTCTGCACGAGTCCCTTGCCGAAGCTCGTCTCGCCGACGAGGATGCCGCGCCCGTGATCCTGAATCGCCCCGGCCACAATCTCCGAGGCCGAGGCCGAGTTGCGGTTGATGAGGACGACGAGCGGATAGTCATGCGGGTCGCTCGAAGTGCTCTTGTACTCGCGGTTGTTCCCGCCGTCGCGCCCGCGCACGGAAACGACGGTCTTGCCGCGTTCGATAAACTGGCTCGCGACCTCGATGGACTGGCCGAGGAGCCCGCCGGGGTTGTTGCGCAGGTCGAGGATGACCTGCTGCATCCCCTCCTTGGACAGACTTTCGAGCGCCGCCCTCAACTCCTCGGCGGTGGTCTGTGTGAAGCCGCCCGTCATCCCGACGTAGCCGACGCCGGGGCGGAGCATGAAGACGTTGCGGATCGAAGGTTGCGGCACGGAGCCGCGGACGATGGTGTAGAACTGCGGGGCGTTCGCGCCGACGCGCTCCATCTTGATTGTCACGCGCTCGCCTTCGGGGCCGCGCACCGCCTTCGAGACTTCGGGTGTCGTCCAGTTGCGCGCGTCACGCCCGTCCACCTCGACGAAGCGGTCACCGAAGCGCAGCCCCGCCTTCGCCGCCGGCGTGCCTTCGAGAGGCGTCTGGACGTAGACGCCGTCGCGTCTTCGGAGGATCGAGACGCCGATGCCCGTGAAGCGCGACTCCTGGTCTTGCAGGAGCCGCTGGTACTCGGCCTTGTTGAAGAAGTTCGAGTGTGGGTCGAGCGTCGAGAGCATGCCCTGAATGGCGGCCTCACCCGCCTTGTCGTAGTCAACCTCGTCGGCGTAGTTCGAAGCGACGACGCCGAGCGCCTCGGTGTAGGCCGTTTCGATGTGCTCGGACCTGTCCTCCCTGCGGCTGTAGCCGCGGATGCCGCCGACGAGCGTGGCGGCGGCGATGACGACGAGGGCGGTGATGCGGACGAAAGACTTGCTGCTCATGTGTTGCTCCGAAAATCCCTTGCCGGAGTTTGGCTCCGGCGCGCCGGGCCGACTGTGTCCGGCTGGCGAAAATGATTTTACCACCACGCGCGCGTGCGGCGCAGCCGAAACAGGCATCGCGTCGGGCGCTATGCTATATTCTCTGGCCGCGGCGAAGGCCGGAGTTGAGTCCGCCGGGGGGCCGAGACCAGTCGCCGCGCGGGCGCGCGCGGGAGTTCGCCGCCCGCGAGTTTCATTGACGGGGCTTTATGAAAAACTGATGGCTTTATCTCTCTCCATCATCATCCCTGCGTACAAC
>JAIVJM010000102.1 GCA_020199995.1 Acidobacteriota bacterium
TGAAGACGTTGAGCGGGCTGGGGATCATCGCGGCGAGGTAGGCCGCTTCGCGCGGGCTCAGGTCGGCGGCTGATTTGTTGAAGTAGGTGCGCGCCGCCGCCTCGGCCCCGTAGACGCCGTCGCCCCACTCGATGACGTTGAGGTAGATTTCGAGGATGCGCCGCTTCGTCATCGTGCGTTCGAGGAAGTAGGTGTAGATGGCTTCGCGCAGCTTTCGCGCGAGAGACCTCTCCGAAGAGAGGTAGAGGTTCTTCGCGAGCTGCTGCGAGACGGTCGAGCCGCCGCGCTTGAATTTGCTGAGGTCGGGAATCCAGTCCGAAGGGTTGTCGTCGCCCTCCTCCTTGGCCTCCTTTTCGGACGCGCGCTGCCCGTCGTTCCACGCCCTCTCAATCGCCTCGTAGTCAAAGCCGTTGTGCGCCGCGAAGTTCGTGTCTTCGCCCGCCAGCACGGCGCGTTGCAGGCTCGGCGAAATCCTTTCTATCGGGACCCACTGCTGGACGCGCCGCGGCTCGCGCCCCTCCTCGCGCGCCTCAGCCAGACGCGTCTCGATCATGCTCGTCGTCTCAGGGTTCTTCGTGCGCAAGCTGGCGACGCGCGGGAACATCGCCACCTCGTAGACGAGCCAGAAGGTGAAGAGCGCCAGCAGCACGAGCGTGACGGTTTTAATCAGTCTCCACATATCGCATCGGGGGAGTGAAAAATAAACTCCTGAAAAGCGGCGGCACGACGAGCAAAAGATTATAGCGTAAGCCGGAATCAGGAGGCAGCGGAGCGCGTGTGGGGCGCGGGGGCGCGGACTCCATCGAAGATTTCCCGCGCCGCGCGAATCGTGTTGCAGTGGATTTCCACGGTGTCGTTTGTGTCCGCGGCGTAGCCGCCCGACATTACCGTGGCGACTGGCACGCCGCCCGCGCGACAGGCGCGCAGAACGAATTCGTCGCGGGCGCGCAACCCCTCGATGCTCAGCGCGAGCCGGCCGAGCTTGTCGCCCTCGAAGGGGTCTGCGCCGCCGAGGTAGAAGACGATGTCCGGTTCGAGCTCGAAGACGCGCGGCAGGTGTTCGGCGAGGCGGAGCAGGTACTCCTCGTCGCGCGTCCCATCGGCCAGCTCAACGTCGAGCGTCGAGTGCTGTTTGAAAAGCGGGTAGTTCTTCGCGCCGTGCATCGAGAAGGTGAAGACTTCGGGGTCGCCCTCGAAGATAGCCGCCGTGCCGTTCCCCTGATGCACGTCGAGGTCAACAATCGCGGCCCTTTTTGCATTGCCATCACGCCGCAGCACGCGCACCGCGACGGCCACGTCGTTGAAGACGCAGAAGCCTTCGCCGTGATCGGGGAAGGCGTGGTGCGTGCCGCCCGCGAGGTTCGACCCCACGCCGTCGCGGAGCGCCCAGCGAGCGGCGTTGATCGTGCCTGCGGTGGCGAGCAGAGACCGGCGCACGAGCGCCTTCGACCACGGCAGCCCGAGTCTCCTCACCTCGCGTGGAGTCAGCGCCCCGGCGCGCAGCCGCGTCACATAATCCTGCGTGTGAGCGAGCAGCAAGTCCTCGACCGCGGCGGGCTGCGGCTCGACGAGGTTTTCCGGCGAAAGTGTGCCCTCTCGCAGCAGGCAATCGCGCACCAGCTTGAACTTGCGGATGGGGAAGACATGGCCGTCGCCGATGTCCGCGTAATAACGTGGTGAGTAAGAGACAAGCATGGTTAGCTTTTAGCTTTCAGCATTTAGCTCTCAGCATTTAGCTCTCAGCCTTCAGCCAGAGTCTTTTCTGAAAGCTAAAAGCTAACTGCTAAAAGCTAGACGCTATTCATCGTCGTCGCTGGCGCGGGTCGAGGTATTCGCGCAGGCCGTCGCCGAGGAAGTTGAAGGCGAGCACGGTGAGCGCGATGGCGACGCCGGGGACGATCAGCGCGTGCGGCGCGACGCGCAGGGTCGTCAGGTCGCGCGCCTCTTCGAGCATCACGCCCCACGAAGGCGCGGGCGGGGGGACGCCGAGGCCGAGGAAGGAGAGCGAGGCTTCCGCAAGCACCGCGCCCGCCATCCCGAGGCTCGCCTGCACGATCAGCGGCTGAATCGCGTTGGGCAGAATGTGCACGAAGAGGATGCGCCAGTCCCTCGCGCCGAGCGCGCGTGCGGCCTGTACGAAGTCGTACTCGCGCACCTTCAAGACCTGCCCACGGATGACTCGCGCGTAGCCCACCCAGCCGATGATGCAGAGCGCGAGGATAAGCTTGTTGAGGCCCGCGCCGAGAAAGGCGACCATCGCGATGGCGAGCAGCAGTCCGGGGAAGGCGAGGAAGACGTTGATGACGTAGCCCGAGACGATGCGGTCAATCCATCCGCCGTAATATCCGGCGAGCGCGCCGACGACCGTCCCGATGAGCGTCGAGACGCCGACGACCACGATGCCGACCCGCAGCGAGATGCGCGCCCCGAAGACGACGCGCGAAAAGATGTCGCGGCCCGTCGCGTCCGTCCCCAGCCAGTGCTCCGCCGACGGCGAGAGGTATCTCGCCGCGAGGTTTGTCGCCCCCACGTCGTGCGTCGCCAGCACCGGCGCAAACACCGCCACCACCACCAGCAGCGCGATGAAGACCAGCCCGAAGATTGCGAGACGATTCATAATTTCGTAAATCGTCAATCGTCAATCGTCAATCGTGTTGAGAAAGAGTTCTTTCTATTTACGATTCATGATTGACGATTTAAGAGACTCTGATGCGCGGGTCGAGCCAGCGATAGACCATGTCGGTGAGCGTGTTGGCGAGGATGTAGGTGATGCTGATGACGAGCACGCAGCCCTGCACGAGTCTGTAGTCGCGCTTGCCGATGCCGTCGTCCACGAGCAGCAGCCCGATCCCCGGCCAGTTGAAAATCTTCTCGGTGATGATGGCCCCGGCGAGCAGCACGCCGAGCTGCAAGCCGAGCACGGTGACGACGGGTATGAGCCCGTTCTTCAACACGTGTTTGTAAACGACCTTGCGCTCGCTCAGTCCCTTGGCGCGGGCCGTGCGGACGTAGTCCTCGCCCATTTCCTCGATGACCGAGGAGCGCACCATGCGCGTGAGCAGCGCGGAGAGCGCCGCGCCGAGCGTGACGGCGGGGAGAATGATGCTCGACCAGCGAAACCGGCCCGAAGGGTCGAGCCAGCCCAGCCATACGGCGAAGATGTAGATGAGAAACGGCCCGGCCACAAAGCTCGGCACGCTGATGCCGACGAGCGCGACGACCGAGAGCAGGTTGTCCACCAACGTCCCCCGCCGCATCCCCGCGACGACGCCGAGCGGAATGGCGATGGAGACGGCGACGAGCAGCGCCGCCAGCGCGAGTTGAATCGTGGCCCCGTAGCGCGTCAGGATTAACTCTCTGACAGGGCGGTCGGTGCGGAAAGAGTTGCCCATGTCGCCGCCGAGGAGCGCGCGCCAGTATTCGATGTAGCGGTTGTCGGCCCCGTGCCAGCGCAGCGCCCTCGCGCCCGTCGTCGCGTCTTTGGAGAAGGAGAAGAAGAAGGCCGGACGGTCGAGCCCGTGCTTGTGGCGAAACTGCTCGATGGCCTCGGGCGTCGCCTGATCGCCGAGGATGGCCGTCGCCGGATCGCCCGGCACGAGCTCGGTCAAAAGCGTCACCAGCGACACGACAGTCCACACGACGAGCAGCAGTATGAGCAGACGGCGCAAGATGTCGAGCAGCTTGTGCTTCATCAGACGGTAAATTCTGGGGCCGGGAATTTAGGCGAACAAGATCGGGATGGATAATAACACCTGCGGCTGTGAGGCGTCAGCTAACGGCAGAAAAAACGATGAATGCGGAATGATTGATGAAAGACAATTTGCTTTCTATTCAGCATTCCGCATTCATCGTTTCAAAATAAGCGTAGCCCGATGGGGCTCCTCGGTTCCGTATGCCGGCCCCGACAACCAGCAAGCGGGAAGAGTCCATCGGGCTACGTTATCGGTTGCGACTGTGTAATGCGCGAGGCGCAACCAAGCCGAATTTCAAGTATGCGTTGGGCGCGTGCCCGTGTGCAGCGCCGCGATTCCACCAGTCAGGTTCCGGTAACTGACCTCAGCGAAACCCGTCTCCCGCATCAGCGCCGCGAGGCGCTTCTGGTCTGGGAACTTCGAGACGGAAGCCGGAAGATACTCGTAAGCCCCGCGCGAGCCACTGACGAGGCCGCCGATGCGCGGCAGCACGCGTGCAAAGTAGAACTGAAACAAGGCCCTGAACCCGGGCAGCACGGGGGTCGAAAATTCGAGCACCGCGACTCGTCCACCCGGCTTGAGGATTCGCCGCAACTCTTTCAAACCGCCCTCGACGCTCGCCAGATTCCTCAGCCCGAAGGCGATGGTCGCCACGTCGAACACTTCGTCCGCGAAGGGGAGCCTGAGCGCGTCGCCTTCGACGAAGGGGACGCGCCTCTGTTCTCCATCCGCTTTCCCGCGCGCGACTTCGAGCATCGGGCGGCAGAAGTCAACACCCACCACCTGAGCACGACCCGCCCTCGAGAGCACGAGCGAAAGGTCTCCGGTCCCGCAGGCCACGTCGAGCACGCGCGCCCCCTCTTCGAGCGAAGGGCGCAGCTCGTCGGCGACCACACGGCGCCAGCGCTTGTCCGTGTTCCCCGACAACAGATGATTTAAAAGATCGTAACGACCGGCGATGCCGGCGAACATCGCGCGGACGCGGCGCGCATGCTCGGCTTGTTGCTCGTTCTGTGGAGAAGTCTGTCGGTGAGACAAAATGTAGCTTAAAGTTGGAAAGGTTGGTTGCAGCTAACTTGCGATTTGTTTGCGAATTGGCTACGGGCGTTTCAGTTGCAGCAAGGGGCTCTGCTGCGCGGGCTTGGGCATCGGTGCGGGCGCGGGTTTCGATGCCGCTTCGCCGAAAACTTCGACTCCGCCGGAGCGCGCCAACGCCTCGCGCAGGTTCGAGGCGTCACCGACCGCGACTGCCGCCGAAGGCGTGTTGAGAAAGAGGCGCGCGGCGACGCGCTGCACTTCGGCGGGGGTGAGTGCGCCGACCGCGCGCTTCAGCTCGGACGGGTTCGGCGATGCAAGGTCGTGCGTGTATCCGTCCAGCCACGAGTCGGCGTTCGCTTCGGAACTCGGCGGCTCGTTGTTGTGGGCCTCCACCCATGTTCGTCTGGCCTTCTCCAGTTCCGTGACTGAAGGCCCGTTAGCGGCGAGATCGCGCAAAACCGCACGCGCCGATTCGAGCACCTGCGCGGCTGACGAGTGGGCGACGGTGGCCCCCATGATAAACATACCGCCTTCGCGGCGCGCGTCATGTTGAGCGATCATTTTTACCTGCGCGAGCTGCGGATTCGCCGCGCGCCAGCGCTCGCTCACAATCGGCGCGAGAACTCGCAGCGCGGCGCGGTCGCGGTCAGCCTCGGCGAGGCTCCGCACGGCCAGACGCAGCGCCACCTCGGGCGCTCCTGCGCGGTCAATCAACAACGTTCGCAAGTCCGGCGCTTCGGGCTGCCTGAACGTCGCGGGAATAATCCGGTCGCTCTTCCTCCAACCTCCGAGCGATGAGCGCAGAGCGCGCATCACACGCGCCGGCTCGATGGCGCCCGAGATGTAGAGCGTCGAGTTGTTCGGGTTCAGGAAGCGTTCGCGTGTGAGCATGAGGTCGGCGCGCTCGATACGTCCGAGCGATTCGGGCGAGCCGCCGATAAGCCGCCCGTAAGGGTGGATGCCGAAGAGTCGGGCCGCGGCGGCGCGTTCGGCCAGAGCTTCGGGTGTGGGCGCGTCGGCGCGCGCCGCCTTGATCCGCTCATCCCGCAGGCGGTTGACCAGCTCGGGCGTGAGCTGCGCGTTGATGACGGCGTTGCGGAGCAGTTCGAGCAGCCTGCCGAAGTCCGAGCCGCGGCCCGCGAGGGTGACGGTAAAAGAGTCGTAAGTGGTCGAAACGTCGTACCGCCCGTCGAGTTCTTCCGTCACGTAGCGGCGCGATTCGGCGTCGAAGAGCGCGTCCGTAAGCGACAGAAGCAGGGCGGAGAGAATCCCGTATGCCGGGCTGTGGCGGCGAAGATGTTTGTGGGGCTTTATCATCGTGCTTGAATAATAGTCACAGGCTGGCCGGGCTTCGGGGCCGCGGTCGTTTACGTTCATCGTCCGAATCGCGCGCCTCGGGCGCGGCTCGAATTCGGGGAGCGGCGGTTCCGGGCAAGTTTAGATGCCGCCGGGCGGGTCGTCAACTGCCTGATTTTGCCGAGAAACGATGCGGAGGGGCAGCGCACCGTTTGACGGTTCCGCGCATCCAAAGGCCGTCTCAGGGGTGACTTCCGCCCGATTTTCGCCGCCGAGACATACGCAAGCCAATCAGACGTTTGATATAATCAGCCCGTCGGTTCTTTGCATGAGGTCTAAAGAACAAGTAATCTTCGTATCAGTTGAGGCCAGCCTTTCCCCTTCGGGTGCAGCGAGGTAAGTAGAGATGAAACAGTGTCCAACATGCCAAGAGGATTTCGCGGATAAGTTCGGATTTTGTCCGGTTGATGGGACACCGCTCGACGGGCACGTCGCCGCCGCCGCGTCGGACGTCCCGCCTCAGGCTTCTGATGAATCGGCAAATAACGCCGCGTCGGCGTCGTCATTCGCCTCGCAATCCGCCGACGGCTCTTTCGACGAAGACGAAACCGTCTTTTCCGGGCCGCACGCCGAGCGCGACGAGTTTCACCTGACATTTCTGGAAGACGACGGGTTGACGCGCCGCCTCACGCGCGAGCTGAAGTCGGTGGCGCACGAGTCGCAACTGACGTGGCCGGAGTTCAAGAAAGACCCCGTCGGCTTCACGCAGCGTTCGGCGACGGCCTATTCGCGCGCGGGCTGGAAATTCTTCTCGCAGCGCAACGTCGCGCTGGCGGTCATGACCGCCTTTATCTTCATGGTCGGCGGCCTGACCCTGCTCTTCGTCCTCGACCGCCTCCAGTCGCGCAACACCGACTCGGCGACCGGCGTCAACGAAGACCTCGAGCTCGTCCAGATGATTGATACCGAGATACCGAAGGAGCAGGAGAAGCCTGACGAGGGGACGGCGGGGATGGCGAAGGGCACCGGCGGCGGCTCGAAGCCCAAGCAGGAGAAGGCGCAGGGCGGAGGCGGCGGCGGTCGGCAGGA
>JAIVJM010000103.1 GCA_020199995.1 Acidobacteriota bacterium
CAGTACAGCCTCGGCTACTACTCCTCGAACACGGCGCGCGACGGCTCTTTCCGCGCCATCCGCGTCCAGTTGCGCGGCGTCAAAGGCGCGCAGGTGCGCGCCCGCGAAGGCTATCAAGCGCCACGGAGCTAAGCTTGCCCGCCGCCAGTCATGGTACAGTTCCTCGGCGGCGGGCGCGTATGATTTACTCCTTCGTCCGCCCCAATCGTTTTCGACATGGACGGCTCCCGACCCGGAAGGTAAAAATGAAAAACCTGTGTGGCGCGTTGCTCGCGCTGAGTATTCTTTTCGCCGCCCCGGCGGCGCGCCCCGCACGCCAGAGGCCGGCGGGCGGCGGGACAAGCGCCGAGCGCCGCGTGGCGCTGATTATCGGCAACAGCGCTTACGCGACGAACCCGCTGAAAAATCCCGTCAACGATGCCCGCGCCATCGCGCGGACGGTGGCCGAACTCGGCTTCGAGGTCATGAAACATGAAGACCTCTCGCAGAACGAGATGAAGCGTGCCATCCGCGCCTTCGGCGAGAAGTTGCGCGCGGGCGCGGTCGGCCTGTTTTATTACGCGGGGCACGGGATGCAGGTCAAAGGGGAGAATTACCTGATCCCCGTCGGCGCGTCTATCAACGGCGAGGCGGAAGTCGAGTACGAGGCCGTCAGTCTGGGTTTCGTACTGGCGCAGATGGAGGACGCTCGGAACAGGATGAACATCGTCATTCTGGATGCCTGCCGCGACAACCCCTTCACGCGCAGCTCGCGCTCGGGCAGCCGTGGGCTGGCGGTAGTTGACGCCCCCGGCGAGATGCTGGTCGCATACGCGACGGGGCCGGGCGCGGTGGCGGACGACGGCGACGGGTCGAACGGGATTTACACGCAGGAGTTGCTGAAAAACCTGCGCACGCCCGGCCTCAGCGTGGAGGAAGTGTTCAAGCGCGTGCGTCTGGGCGTGCTCAAAGAGACGCGCGGGAGGCAGAAGCCGTGGGAGACGTCGTCACTGGTGAGCGATTTCCAGTTCGCGGGGGCGCGGCGGGAGTCGCCCGCGGTCGGCGGTCAGCCGCCGCAAACGTCAACCTCCTCGACACAGCAGACGCCGGGCGCGGCGACTGCGGCCCCGAAGAAAAAACCGATCACAAGGAACGGGCTGGTTAAGGCCGCCGCGATTTCTGCGCGCGCTTTTGCTCCGGCTCACATTTTTGATAATAAGGATTCCATGCAACATCAGGACAGACGAACTTTCAACCGCATCACACTGATCGTTCTCGACAGCCTCGGGATGGGCGAGATGCCGGACGCCGCCGAGTGGGGCGACGCGGGCTCGGACACGCTCGGCCACATCTGCGCATCGCGCGCGGTGCGGATGCCGAACCTGCAATCATGGGGACTGGGTAACATCCGACCGCTCGCGGGCGTGCTGCCCGCGCCCGAGCCCCGCGCCTCCTTCGGTCGCTGCGCGCTGCGCTCGAACGGGAAGGACACGACGACCGGGCACTGGGAGATGGCGGGCATCGTTCTCGAAAAGGCTTTCCCGACCTACCCGCAAGGATTCCCCTCGGAAGTTCTGGAGAGCTTCGTCTCGCAGACGGGCGTGCCCGGCGTGCTCGGCAACTTCGCGGCCTCGGGCACTGAGATCATCAAGGAACTCGGCGCCGAGCACGTCCGCACGGGCAAGCCCATCGTCTACACTTCAGCCGACTCGGTCTTCCAGATCGCCGCGCACGAAGAGGTCATCCCCATCGAGCGGCTCTACGAGATTTGCGAGACGGCGCGGCGCATCCTGCGCGGCACACACGAAGTGGGCCGCGTCATCGCGCGCCCCTTCGTCGGTGAGACGGGCGCTTTCACGCGCACCGAGAACCGGCACGACTACGCCGTCCCGCCGCCCGCCGCGAACCTTCTGCCCACGCTCTCCGGCGCGGGGCTCGACGTGGTCGCCGTCGGCAAGATCGCCTCCATCTACGACGCGCTCGGCGTGACCCAAGACCTCCGCGCCAAGAACAACGATCAGGCGATTGACCAGACCATCCGCGCGCTCGGCGCAGAGACGCGCGGTCTCATCTTCTCGAACCTCGTTGACTTTGACATGCTCTACGGCCACCGCCGCGATGTCGAAGGCTACGCGCGCGCCCTCGAACATTTCGACGCGCGCCTCCCCGAGATCGAAGCCGCGATGCGTGAAGGCGACCTCCTCATCCTCACCGCCGACCACGGCAACGACCCGACCTTCCGCGGCACGGATCACACGCGCGAGTACGCCCCGCTCATCATCTACGGCACGCGCGCGCGCGCGGGCGTCCGACTCGGCGACCGAGAATCGCTCGCCGACATCGGGCAGACCGTCGCCGACAACTTCGGCCTCAAGCTGGGCGCGGGCCGGAGTTTTCTGGGCGAGATTCTCTGAGGCGGCCTCCGCCGCCGAAATCGCCGGCATCGTCCGGGCGTTAACGCTCACGCGGCCCGTGTTCTTTCATTAAGAACACGGGCCGCGTGAGCGTTATTGCCACTCTCCGATATTCACGCGTTCGGGTCTTTGAGCACCGCGATGTAAGGAAGATTGCGGTAGCGTTCGGCGTAGTCCAGACCGTAGCCGACGACGAAGGCGTCAGGGATTTTGAAGCCGAGGTAGTCAATGTGGACTTCGCGCTCGCGCCGCTCCCACTTGTCGAGCAGGGCGGCCAGCTTGACGCTGCGCGCGCCGCGCGAGCGGAGGTTGGCGAGCAGGTACGAGAGCGTGAGCCCCGTGTCTACGATGTCTTCGACGACGAGGATGTCGCGGCCCTCGATGGGCACGTCGAGGTCTTTGACGATCTTCACCTCGCCGGAGGTGCGCATCTCCGCGCCGTAGCTCGAAATCGCCATGAACTCGACGCCGACCTTAAGGTCAATCGCGCGCACCAGATCGCTCAGAAAAATGAACGCGCCTTTGAGCACGCCGAGCAGGAGCGGGTTAGATTCCCTGTAGTCGCGCGCGATCTCCGAACCCATCTCGGCGATGCGCGCCTGAATCTGTTCGCCCGTAAAGAGCGGCTCGAGGTTCGGGTTGCTGAACTCCGATGCGGCAAGCGCGGAAGAAGACAAGTCGTGGCCTCCAATCTCTGAATGAATGGTCTGGAAAAAAAGTTTCGGCGGCGGCGACGCGCACTGTTTGCGCGCGCCCCTCGTGGTGCGACATACTAAGAGAGCTTGATGCACGAGGTCAACAGAAGAAAGCTATGAGCTATGAGCTATGAGCTGTCAGCAAAGACAAAGGTTGAATATTGCTGGCTGAGTGCTAATGGCTCATAGCTAACAGCTAAAGGCTCACAGCTTCCCTATGTCAGACGACAAAGAGACACGCGACCGTGTGCGCGCTCTGGTGCGCGAAGTCCTCCGGAACGCGGTTCCGGCTGACGAACCGCCCGAGCCCGCCGGAATGACGACGCCCGCCGGGGCCGCGCCGCCTCTGCGACCGGAAGCGCGACCGGAAGCGCGACCGGAAGGCGGCCCGTCGCCGCGCGCTCGCGTCGTGGAGATGGTGCGCGAGGCTCCGTCCACGTCCGAAGCGCCGTTTGCGCGCGACGAGTCGTCCAAGACGGTCATCACCGAGGCGGACGTGCACGGCCTCGAAGTAGGCGCGCGCCTGCGCGTCGCGGAATCGGCGCGCCTCACGCCGCTCGCCGCCGACATCGTGCGCGAGCGGCGCATCGAGCTCGTCCGGCGCACCCCGCGGCGGGGGCCGCGCGCCGAAAAAATCGTCGCCATCGGCGCTGACCACGGCGGCTTCCCGATGAAGGAAGAACTCAAGGGTCTCCTCGCCGAACTCGGCCACCGCGTCCGGGACTTCGGCACGGACTCGACCGACGCCGTTGACTACCCGGACTTCGCGCACGCGGTCGCGCGCGCCGTCGCGGAGGGCGAGGCCGACCTCGGCATCATTGTGGACGGCGCGGGCGTCGGCTCCGCCATGACCGCCAACAAAGTGCCGGGCGTCCGCGCCGCCGCCTGCTACTCCGCCAAAGTCGCGCGCAACTCCCGCGAGCACAACGACGCCAACGTCCTCACCCTCGGGAGCGGCGTCATTACCCCCGCCGAGATGCGCGCGATTGTCACCATCTGGCTCTCGACCGAAATCACCGAGGAGCGGCACAAGAAGCGCGTGGCGAAGATCGAGGCGGTGGAGAGGCAGTATAAATGCTGACTTTCGTCCCGCGATTTGGAAGATAAGGAGCCCCGAGAATCTGATGTCTTATTCTCAAAACGGTGATCTCGAACGCCTCGTCGAGCAGATTACGGACGTGATCGTCGCGCGCCTCAACGGCGAAGGGGATGCGCAGGAGGGGATGTGCGGGTGCTCGTCCGTCTGTTTCAACCGGTGCCCCGAGAGGATGCAGAGGGTGCTGGACGCGGGGGCGTCGCGCCTCGGGCTGGTACTGGGCGAGTCGGCTTCGGCGAGGGACTGGGCGGGGTTCGTTGACCACACGCTGCTGAAGCCGGAGGCGAGCGAAGCGGACATCCGGAAGCTGTGTGAGGAGGCGGCGCAGTACGGCTTTGCGAGCGTGTGCGTGAATCCTTCGTGGGTGAGGGCGGCGGCGTGCCACCTGCGCGGAACGGGCGTCCCCGTCTGCACGGTGATCGGCTTCCCGCTCGGCTCGAACGTGGCCGACGTGAAGGCTTACGAGGCGCGGCGGGCCATCCTCGACGGCGCGCGCGAGGTAGACATGGTGCTCAACATCGGCGCGCTCAAGAGCGGCGACGACTGCGCCGCCGAGCAGGACATCCGCGCGGTCGTCGAGGCGGCGCACGAGTACGGCGTGCTGGTCAAGGTGATTATCGAGGCGGCGCTTTTGACGGACGACGAGAAAGTGCGCGCGTGTTTGGCGGCGAAGCGCGCGGGCGCGGACTTCGTCAAGACTTCGACGGGCTTCGCCAAGGGCGGCGCGACCGTGGCTGACGTGGCGCTGATGCGGCAGACCGTGGGGTCGGGGATGGGCGTCAAGGCTTCGGGCGGCGTGAAGGGCATCTCGGACGCGCGGGCGATGCTTGAAGCGGGCGCGACGCGCATCGGCGCGAGCGTCGGCGTCAAGATCGCGCAGGAGGCGGCGGGCGTCAAAAGCACGGCGACGACCGCCGCTTACTGAACCCCGCACAATTCCTTCGCCGTGTCTACTTCCAACTCCTTCAAAAACTGAGGGCGCGAAACGAAACCGCGGGGGTGGGGCTTGTCGCTACCCGTTTTTGCGTCTATCCTTCGACGAATTTCTACACACACCAATAAACCGGGAAGGGAATGAAGCGATGGCGGAGAAGCGACCGAACATTCTCGCGGTGATTCTCGGGGGCGGAGCGGGGACGCGCCTCTCGCCGCTGACCTTGATGCGCTCGAAACCAGCCGTCCCGCTCGGCGGCAAGTACCGGCTCATAGACATTCCCGTCTCGAACTGCATCAACTCGGAAGTCACACGCATCTACGTGCTCACGCAGTTCAACTCGGCATCTCTCAATCGCCATATCTCCCAGACCTATCGCTTCTCGCATTTCTCGGACGGCTTCGTCGAGATTCTCGCCGCCGAGCAGACGCCGCAGAACCCCTCTTGGTTTCAGGGGACGGCGGACGCCGTGAGACAGGTCCTGCCGCACATCCGCGACTGGGGGATAGATACCCTGCTCATCCTCTCGGGCGACCACCTCTACCGGATGGACTACCGCAAGTTCATCGCGCGCCACGTCGAGACCGGGGCGGACGTGACCGTCTCGGTGATCCCTTTCCCGCGCGATCAGGCGGAGGACTTCGGGCTCCTCAAGACCGACGCCGACGGGCGCATCATCGAGTTCAGCGAGAAGCCGAAGGGCGAGGCGCTTGAAGCGATGCGCGTGGACACGACCGCCTTCGGGCTGAGCGCGGAGGAGGCCGAGCGCAGGCCCTTTCTGGCTTCGATGGGCATCTACGTCTTCAACTTCAGGAAACTCGAAGAACTCCTCAAGGAGGAGGACGGCGGGTGGATGGATTTCGGCAAGCAGGTCATCCCGGCGACCATCAAGGGCGGCCACGTGCAGGCGTTCCTCTTCGACGGCTACTGGGAGGACATCGGGACGATTTCGTCCTTCCATGCCGCGAACCTCGACCTCACGGCGACCATCCCGCAGTTCAACCTCTTCGATACGGAGGCGCCCATCTACACGCACGCGCGCAACCTCCCGCCCTCGAAGGTCAACCACTGCCAGATCAGCCAGTCAATCGTCAGCGAGGGCAGCATCCTCACGCGCGCCATCATCAACCGCTCGATCATCGGCGTGCGCACCCGTATTGACTTCGGTGCGATCATTGACGACACCTACATCATGGGCGCGGATTATTACCAGTCAATCGAAGAGATGGAATCGGACGCTCGCGCGGGCACGCCGCGTATCGGCATCGGCGAGGGGACGGTCATCCGCAGGGCCATCATCGATAAGAACGCGCGCATCGGCGCGAACGTGCAGCTCGTCAACGAGCGTGGCGTGCGCGAAGAGGCCGGCCCCGACGGAAGCTACTTCATCAGCGAGGGCGTTATCATCGTCCCCAAGAACGCGGTCATCAAAGACGGGACGGTGGTGTGAAGAAAAGGATGAATGCGGAATGATGAGTGATGAATGAAAAGAAGAGGTCGGAGGTTAATGCCGGACATTAACCTCCGACCTCTTCTTTGTCCTGACTCGCGGGAAAAAATTAAGAAGGGGCGGGGGCAAGGCCCCCGTCCCCTACACGTTCAGCGTTCCTGTGTCGCCGCGTGTTCGTTACTCCCATTAGAAGTTGCGCCTTCGGAGTTCGGGCGGTGCGGGCGCGTTGTCCTGTTG
>JAIVJM010000268.1 GCA_020199995.1 Acidobacteriota bacterium
GATCATGACGCCCGTGCTCCAGCCGTCGGAGGCGATGTGGTGGACGGTGAAGACGAGGACGTGCTCCTCTGCGGAGAGGCGCAGCAGCCTGGCTCTGACCACCGGCCCCCGCTCCAGATCGAACGGCTCGTTCTCCTCCTCGCGCGAGTGGCGTTTAATCTCCGCCTGCTGCTCATCAGGAGAGAGCGCGCTGAGGTCTGAGATAGTGAGATTAAGAGGCGAAGGCCCGTGGATAATCTGGACGGGGTGCCCCTGCTCGCTGCTAAACGTCGTCCGCAGCACCTCGTGGCGGCGCACCACTTCGTCCATCGCTTGGCGCAGTGCTGCGACGTTAAGTTGGCCGCTGAGCCTGACGGCGGCGGGGATGTTGTAAGAGGCGCTGTCCGGGTTGAGCTGTGATAAGAACCATAATCTCTGTTGTGCGAACGAGAGCGGCAACGCGCGATCCCGCTCGACAGGTCTGATCGGCTCATCAGCCGGGGCGGCCGCGCGGGCCTGGAGATCAATCCTGGCGGCCATCTCCGCGACACTCGGGGACTCGAAGAGGGTGCGCAGCGGCAGCTCTATCTGGAAGGCGTCGCGGATGCGTGAGATGACTTGCATCGCCAGCAGGGAGTGGCCGCCCAAGCTGAAGAAATTGTTATTTACGCTGATCTCAACTTGCAATACATCTTGCCAGATGGATGCAAGTATCTTTTCGGTCTCGGTGCGCGGTGCGACATCAGTCCGGTCGGCGTCTGAGTCCGCTTTGCTCTGCGTCATGAGAGCCGGAATATCAACGCTGCCTTCCGAGGTCAAAGGAATTTCCGCGACACGCATAAACTGGCAGCTGCTTACCCCCCCGAACGAGTCTCTGACTGATAAACCCTTAAGCTTGTTGGGCAGCGAATCCTCCGAAGTAGTCGTAAAGTACGCGTAGAGGCTCTTGGTTTTATAATCTCGCTGCACGGTATATCTACGGATGTTGCGATTGCTGCCGTCCAGCCCGACAATCATGTGCTCGTGGTTTCCGTATATCCCGGCCAGCAGTGAATCGAAACCCTGCTTCTTCGAGATAACGTGATAGCCGTGCGAGCGCACCATCTTCATGGCGTAATCGGGATTGCCCTCACTCATCCCTATGTTGTCCCATATCGTCCAGCTAAAGCAGTAGGCACGGCCGCCCCGGCTGCGGTGCTGATGTATGGAAAAATCCTCCAGAAAGCTGTTGGCGGCAGAATACGCGCTGAAATTGGCTCCGCCCAAAACACCATTTACAGAAGAGAAGTTGATAAGAATGGCATCAGGCCGACTGCTGAGCAGCTGAGAAACCACCCACGCCCCGTACACTTTTGCCTGGAACATCGCCTCGAAATTCTGTAGCGTCTCATGCTGCACGCTATGCTGGTCAAAGTCGGCCCAGTGCTCTACAAGATTGCCCTCACCGGCGAGGTGAAAGACGCCTGACAGGGGTTGGCTCCAACGTGCTTCAGCTCGTGCGACAATATTCTGCAAAGCTTCTATCTCGCTGACATCGGCTGCTTCGTAGATAAATTCGTCAGTTACCGCTTTCAACGAGTTGAAATTGTTGATGAGCGCCGTCTCACTGTTGCTCGCTTCATCAAGCGGCGTCCGGCCGACCAGAATGAGTTTCGCGCTATAACGCTCAATCAAAAACTTTGCCAGCACCGTCCCGATTCCGCCGAGGCCGCCCGTGATGAGATAAAGCCCGCCATGCCGAAGCGGCATACTCTTTTTTGCCGGGCGCAGCATGTCCACGCGCGACAATCTTTGAATCAGACGCTTGCCGCGCCTGTAGGCAACCTCTACGTCGTGATGGGTTCCTCTCAACTCAGCCAAAATTCTCTCCGCGCTCTGTTCGCCGCCCTCGTCTGCCAAATCAATTTGTTGAAAACCAATCCGGGGTAGCTCTTGACGCATGGTTCGCACCAGTCCGCGAATCGCGCCATGCTCCCACGCGACAGGGTCGCCCGGAGCGACGGGCTGCGCCCGTTTAGTGATTACGTGAAACTGTGTGGGCTGCTGTGCGTCGCCCATTTTCGCCGAGGCTTGGGCAGCAAACAGGACACTATAGATTCCATTTCTCTGCGCGTCGCGCAACGCGTCGAGGGCGCTGATTTCGCTCTGGACTTTATCGTATGCCCAGAGGTGAAGAATCCCGTCCAGCTTGATGCCCTCATCTGCGAGCGAGGCGAAGAGCCGCTGATAGTGCTCTTGATCGCGCGGATTGATGCGATAGGTATTATGCCCGGCTTTTTCAAACTCAGTGCCGCGTTCGATTCGTGTAGGTAAAGCTCCGGCGGATTTAAGAGCCGCCGCCAATGCCTCTCCGACGCCGGATTGATCCATGAAAATCAAGAAGTGTCTGTTCGCCAAAGAATCCGTCACATGGACGGGCTCCTTCGGCAGCCAGGTTCTTTGATAGAACCAATCAGGAATTGTGTCGGCCTTGCCGGTCTGAATCTCGACCTGATGGATGAGGGCATTGAATTCCCCTGCTTCAAACCGCTCGCGCAGCTTGGAACGCTGGATTTTGCCGATCTCGGTCTTGGGAATCGCCTCCTTCGGGACGGGAATCAGATATGACGGGTTGATGCCGATGTCGCCGACGATCTTCTCTCGAAGGCCATCGAGCAAAGCCGCCAACGTGTCAGGGTCGTC
Source organism: Acidobacteriota bacterium (assembly GCA_020199995.1). Classification (GTDB taxonomy): domain Bacteria; phylum Acidobacteriota; class Blastocatellia; order Pyrinomonadales; family Pyrinomonadaceae; genus JAIVJM01. The sequence goes on from JAIVJM010000268.1 coordinate 2,662, forward strand.
ACTGACGGGGCTGAAGAAGATGGCGAGTTTGTCCGTCTGGCTGCCATCGTCGCGTACTGCACATGCTGCCGTGAAGGATGAAACTATCCCGCTGACTTCCTCAGCTACGCCTTCAATCTCATGGCTGTAGTAGTTAATCCCGTTGATGATAATGACATCCTTTTCACGGCCTGTTATCGTCAACGCTCCGTCACGGATAAAGCCCAGGTCCCCGGTCGTAAACCATCCATCTTCGGAGAAAAATTCCCGATTGAGGGAAGGGTTTTCGTAGTAGCCGGCCGTGACCGTGTTACCTCTGATTTGCAGGCGGCCAATCTGACCTTCGCCGAGCAGCTCGCCCTGGCCGTCCACAATGCGAATGGAGATACCGGGAATCGGCTTTCCCACCTCGACGAACGGAGACGCGTCAGCCCCGCGCTCGACTCTAAATTTATCCGAGTAGGTAACGGCGGAAGATGTTTCCGACATTCCCCACGCCGGATGCATCGCCGTAGGCGGCAATCCGTGCGGGGCGAGCATCTCCAGAAAACGGCTGGCCGTCTCCGGCACAATGGCCTCACCGGCATTGAGTATGAAGCGCATGGAGGACAGGTCCCATTGGCCTTCACGAATCTTTTCATATTGCGCATTGAGCAGTGCGTAAGCGAAATTCGGCGCCCATGTAATCGTGGCGCGATAGCGGTCAATCCAGTCCAGCCACTTCAAAGGTTGTTCAAGGAATGCGTTCGTAGTGGCATGTATCTGCCGGCAACGCAGGTAGACATCGCGCAGGTGAAACATCACGATGCCGCCGACGTGATCGAGCGGCAGCCAGTTGAGAGAAATATCTTCGGCAGAGAAATCATTCATCTTCGACGTTGCATAGCAACGATTGATGACATTGCGGTGCCGTAGCACGACGCCCTTCGGCATCCCTGTGCTGCCGGACGTGAGCAGGATTAATGCCGGGTCGTCAGCTTCCGCCTCGTGATGCTGCCCATCGTCGGCAGCGTGCTGAAGCTCTTCAACCGTCTCAACCCTGAGCCCCTCCATGTCGAGCAGATGGGCCAAGTCTGCGACGGGTGTTCGGAGGCCGGAGGCGGTTATAATTATCGGGTGGCCGAGCATCTCCCAGGCATTCCGCAGCTTGTGCAGGACGCTGTTCACCTCTCTGTAGGTTGGTGCGATCGAGATCGGAACCGGCACGCATCCGCAGAGCGTGCAGCCCCAGAAAGCGGAGACGAAATCGCGATTGTCTTGCAGCTGGAAAATCACCTTGTCGCCCGGACGTAGGCCCAGACGCCTCAGGCCGGAAGCGAGCTTCCTCGCCACTTCATACAATTCTGCATAAGACTGAAAGTGCTCGCTGTTGTCCGCTTGCACGTAGACTATCCCCTGCTCTCCGGCAAGCTTTGCCGCGTCCTCAAGCATTCGCGAGAAGGTACCGGGGAGCTCGGCATCTATCGTCCTGCCTTCGCTGATGGCCGGGCGGACGCTCTCCGATTCATCAGCGACCTCGACGGCCCCCGCTTCGGCAGAGACAGCGGCTGTGCGATTTGGCTGGGGTTGCTCCTCCTCCGGCAAAAGCTCCGACAAGACCAGCGAGGTTGACGGCTCGGCATATTCGCCGACCACCAACACCAGTTCTTCTATCTCTGGAATATCTCGCAGCTCCCGTCTCCAACGTTCTATGAGCACGTCGTCTATCACTTCCAGACGCGCCAGTGCCTCCTCATCAACCTGGCCGGACGGTGCGAGAGGTAGTTGCGAAACAGGGACGAAAAATCGCGGCGTCAGCAGAGGTGGAAGCATGCTCTCCAAATCAGCACGCAGGCGGTCTAAGGCGTAAGTCTCCGACAGTGCGACGTAGGCGACCATCCTGTAGACATGATCCTCCGTCTCGCGGACGCGCACGGCACAATCGGAAACTACAGGATGCGCTCTCAACGCCTGCTCTACTTCGGCTAATTCGACGCGGCTTCCCCCGAACCAGACGTGCCTGCTCGTCCCCAACAGCTCCAGGCTGCCGTCGTTCAACCAACGACCGACCTCGTGTGTGCCGCGCAAATTATCGGGCAGTGTCTGCCCCGGCCTCCGGGGCGCAGGCATCGCTCGCAAAGCGTCGCTCTCATCTGCGGACTGAAGCGCAAGCCCCTGCCCCCCTATGAATATCTCACCGGCCAATCCGATTGGCGCGAGTCTCCCGCGTTTGTCGAGAATATAGACAGAGACATCCTGCACGGGACGACCGATGGGCATCACATCTCTTGCCTCATCAGGGCGACACTGATGCCAGGTAACTTCCCGCCCCGCTTCCGGCGGAGCATAACAATAGTGCAGCTCGCAACCAGGCAGACACGCAAAGACCCGCTCGACGACGCTGCGGCGAAGTGGCTCGCCACTACAGACCACCTGACGCAGCGACGTGAATGCGCCATCACGGCACTCAGGAAGAGATTTGAGGAATAGCGCAAGCTCCGAAGGAGTTAATCTGGCGACTGTAATATTCTCGTCCGCGATGGCGCGTGGCAGGTTGCTCAGACTCTCATCAATCCCCGTTCTCAGCACAAGGCGGCCTCCGAACATGAGGGGCAGCAACGCATCCAATCCGGCGTCATGTTGGGCGGGGGTCTCCCAATCGAAGAAGATATCTTCGCGAGAGAATCCGAGTTTCTGCCCCATCACCTGAAGACGAGTTAACAAACCCCTTTGCTCTATCTGCTGAGCGTCTCTTGAAGCGTGGTAGAGAATGCAAGCCAGGCTTTCCATCTCTCCGGGAGCGACAGGATTCTCTCCGCTCTCTTGAGCTAACATTCCCCAGTCAGATTCGATGCGCAGCGACTCGGTCGAGCGCGCAGCAAAAAGATCGCGGAGCCAATCCTGCGTTAGCAAGACAGAAGCATCCGAGTCCGCCAGTATGAAATCGCGCAGCTCCGCGGGATAACGAGGCGATAATGGAACGTAGACACCACCGGCCTTCAGCACTCCAAGCAGCGCGACCACGGCTTCGACCGAGGTCTCCAAACACACGGCCACACGCACATTAGTCCCCACGCCCAGCGCGCGTAAGCGCGAAGCCAGCCGGTTACTCCGGCGATTCAACTCAGTGTAGATGATCTGTTGCTCATCACAGATCAAGGCTATCGCATCCGGGGATGCTTCCGCCTGGTCTACAATGAGATCAGGAATACACCTCATCTCTACGACTGTTTGTTTCTCCATGACTCCACTCTTCCAATCGCTGCTGTTCGGCTTCGCGAATTAAAGGCAGTTCCGAAATCCCCTGATCAGGATTGCTCGCCATTCCTTCTAATAAGC
>JAIVJM010000269.1 GCA_020199995.1 Acidobacteriota bacterium
GGGCGAAGAGCGGTGCTGCTCCTTCCGGCTCTCCTCGCGCTCCAGGTTCTGTTTCTCGATGGCTTCCTTCACTCTCTTCTTCGCGCGTTTATTCATGCCGTCGATTATACAGTAGGAAATAAGAGCTGGTTGCAAAATTAACGTTTCAGATAGCGATGCGCGATGATGGCACAAGCCAGCAGCATGAGAGCTTCATGCGTGGTACTGCTTGTCTCCTCGCGCATCCTCAACTTCCTGAACTGGTGCAGCCATGAGAGCGAACGTTCCACCACCCATCTGGTCTTCCCCAGCCCGCTGCCGTGCGGTGTGCGGCGCTTGGCTAAGACCGGCTCGATCCCCTTTTCCTGAGCACGCGCCGGTGCGGCTCGCTGTCATAGGCGCGGTCACCTTGCACCTTGTCCGGCTTTTGGCGCGGGCGGCCGCGCTTGCCCCTGACGGGCGGGATGCGCTCGACCAAGTGGAGCAGTTGCGTGATGTCGTGGCGGTTCGCTCCCGTCAGGCTCGCCGAGAGCGGGATGCCGTGCCCCTCCACCAGCAGGTGGTGCTTACTACCCAACTTGGCGCGATCTACCGGGCTTTTGCCGGTCTTCTCGCCGCCGTGACCGGCCCGCACGCTGGAGCTATCGACCACGGCTCGGCCCCACGAGAGTCGCCCCCGGGCCTGCAACTCCGAGAGGATGTTTTGCCACAGCCTGCGCCAGACGCCCCTTGCGTGCCACTCCAGCAGTCTGCGGCGGCAGGTATGACCCGAAGGGAAGTCGCTCGTCGCGGGGAGGTTCTTCCACGGCACGCCGGTCTTCAAGGCGAAGACGATGCCGGTCATCACCTTGCGCGGGTCGGACGGCTTCCTCCCGGAGTGCTGGACGTTGCGCCTCTTCTTCGGCTTCGGCAGCAGTGGCTCGATGCGCTGCCAGAGTTGATCGGAGAGGATCGAGTCGGACATACGGCTTACCCCTTTGTCTGACGAGACCCTCTATCTTATTCATTTTCAGCCTTGGCGCCTTTTAATTTTGCAACCAGCTCTAAAGAGGGCGGCGGGCAAACAACCGAATGCCCCAATACAACAAGAGCCTTACCCTCTCAGGTAAGGCTCTTGTTGTTTATCCGCTGATAGTTTTAATCATCCCGTCGAAGCTTCGGCGTAGAGTAAATTCTCCAACTTCGCTGTGGCTTTCTCCTGCATCGTTGGCAGCACATGGCTGTAAGTGTCGAGCGTCAGCACGATGGTCGAGTGTCCGAGTCGTTCGCTGACAACTTTCGGGTTTTCTTCCGCTATCAATAACAGCGTCGCGCAAGTGTGACGCAGATCGTAAAGTCGGATGCGCGGCACTCCCGCGTCGGGGATCGCGACGTAAGGATAAGTCATCGGCATCGCGTGTCCATTCAGGAGGTGTCGCCGGTCGAGGTGGGATGACAGGCTCTAAAGTTTCCGGTAGTACCCGCCCGACGCGCACGGGCGGCATAGCGCGTCGCCTTCGTCGCTCCTCACCTCGCGCCCGTCGTTGACGCCCTCGCCGCAGCGCGCGCAGTTGACGCGCGAGAGCGGGCGACCGGGCACGTCCATCTCGCCGTAATCGACGGCGACGCGCTCGATCTTAAACAGCTCTTCGTCCGCAGCCTCGCGGTAGGCCAGAAACTGTCGCTCCTTCTTGCTCTCGATCTCCGGGTGGCGCGCGTCGGCGAGGGCGCGCGACTCTTCGAGCGCGACGACGCGCACGGCTTCCCGCGTCTCGGTGTTGAAGAAGGTGGCGGCGACCTTGCCGTAGTCGAAATACTTGAGGCTGCGTTTTCCCAGCCTGACGCCCGTGACCGCGCCCACGGCGTCAGCCATGCAGCGGTCGATCTCGACCCACACGATCAACTTTTTACGCTCCGCGCCGCGCGGATCATTGATGCCGACGAGGCGACAGCCCAGGACTGCCATGCGCGCCCCGAGAAGTTGCCCGGCGCACATGTGACCGTGCAGCGCCCCACACTCCGCCAAGAGATCGTCGAGCGAGAGAGAGTCAAGCCCGCGCCCGCCCGGCGCGACGGGCGTGTGTGCCAAGCCGTCGTGTGCCACCAATTTTTTCCGACTCCTTGAAGATTTCCGACCCGTTGAAAGATGGTCTCGTACTCGCCTCGTCCGGGGGGCGATCACGGCGAAGGACGCCTCGAATTAACGAGGTCTCGCGGGCCGAGTCGGACATCGGGTGAGTCATATATATTATCGCCCCTGCTGACGTATGAAACGTCTATGACCTACATCGCGCCATGTCTGCGTTCTCTCGGTTAATACCCCTCTGTGCGCTCTTCGGGGCCGTCTCGCTCTCGCCCGTCGCGGTCGGGGCGCTCGGCGTACTTCCCTACGCCCCCGCCGGGGTCGCGCTCGTCGCCTTCGCGGCACGTGCTTTCGGTCGCCCGCGCCGACGACTGTCGAAACGGGTCTCAACCGTCTTGCTCTCGGTCTGCTTCGGCGTGACGCTCTCTGACCTCGCCGCCCGCCCGCTGTTCCACTACCTGTCGAGTATCAGACCTGCGGAACGTTACATCCACCGCTGGCCGCCCCTGCCACGACTCCTGCGATACGCCGCCGGAGTAAATTACGCGGGTCTCACCTATGGCGACCTTGCCGCGGTGTCGGGGCGGCGGGACTGGCGCGAGTGGCATCGGATCAGGTTCGTAACCGACGAGCACGGGTTCAGGAACGAGCCGCCGCCCACAGGCTCGGCGGCGCGCCCGCTCGACCTGATTGTGCTCGGCGACTCATTCGGCGTCGCCGCCGCTACGACCCAGGAGGAGACTCTAAGTGGCGTGCTCGCGCGCGACTACGGCTTGGCAGTCTATAACCTTTCGGTCTCGAGGGAGGGACCTCGGCAGCAATATGCCAACCTCCTGCTTGAAGGTCCAAGGCTGAACACGCATGAGGGTACTTGCGTCCTGTGGCTCATCTTCACCGGCAACGATCTTGACGATCCGTATGACCCGGAACTTGAAAACCCCAAGCCCGCGCGACCGGGGGTGTGGGCGCGGCTCGCCACCGGCGTCGGAGATTTCAGAGCCCGCTCGCCCGTGCGCCGACTCCTGTCGGGCAACGACTCGCGATCGGTCATCGAAAGAAAGTTTATCGACGGGCGGCGCGTGCTGTTCAGTCAGTACTACGCGCAGCGCAGGTGGCGCACGGCGGATGATGTCATGCGCCACCCTAACTTCGGACCTTTGAAGACGACACTCGGCGCGATGCAGAGGTTGGCTGGCGAGAGGCGTCTCCGCGTGTCTGTCGCACTCGTGCCGAGCAAGGAAGAGGTCTACTCGTGGGTGTTAGACGGCGCGCCGGCGTGGTCGGCGCACGAGGAGCCGTCGGGCTTCTCCGACGTGCTGCGCCGTCTATCCGAGCAGCACGGGTTCCGCTTCCTGGACTTGAAGCCTGCGCTGCTGGAAGACGCGCGGCGGGAAAATGAAAGGTCGGGCGCGCTGCTCTGGTGGCGCGACGACACACACTGGAACGGGGCGGGGCAGCGCAGCGCCGCCAGAGCCGTCTATCAAAACCTGCTCGCGCACCCTGACTAACCGACGCCGGTCGTTGACCGTTCAGCGCCCGGACAGATAACTCCGCAGACGCCAGAAGGCAGAGACTATGCGAAAAGACCGGGAGTTAAGAACTTCGTCGAGGACCCGCCCCCTTTCGTCAGACAAAGCCCTGAGACGTTCAATTTCACTGGTGAAGACCCGCTGATCTACCGAACCGCCGTCCGCGGCTTGCGGCTGCCCCTTCGAGAGTTCGTCCGTCAACCTCACGCGCAAATCCGGGACGAACGAAACCGGATAGCCCTGTAACGAACAAGCCGCCAGAGCCGGAAGCTTGTGGTAGTTGGAGGCGCTGAAGTAAACCTCCTTACCGAGCAGCGCCGCGGCGATCATCACGTGCGCGCGATCGGTCTTCACCACTTCGTGGCGCGCGATAGTCCAGAGAAACTCGTCGAGACTCTCGCAGTCGACCGCGATGTCGCGGTTGCCCGGCGGCACCGTGTCCGTGAGCGCTTCCGCGTCCTTGCGGAAGGCGAGCAGGGTTCCGCCGCCCGGACGGCGATGCTGCCGGAAGTCGAAGAAGAACGCCGTGTCGTGCGCCACGTCGGCGCGACACAAATTCCGGATTCCTTCGTACGAGACGAACTCGCGCGCGAACACCAGCGCGCGCGTCCGCCCGAGGACTTTCGCCACCGTCGAGATCGACGTGTCGAAGGAGCTGGGGAAGACGACCGTGCGCGCGAATTGCTTTTCGATTCGCGGCAGCAACGGCGGCAAGTGTTGATGCGCCCCGCACCACGCGCCGCCCCCGGTGACGATCGCCAGATCGCCGCGCGCGCCGTCGATCTGGCCGAGGCCTATTTCGCGGTAATCGACGCCGCGCAACAGCTGACGCACTCCGGCGTGGATCAGTTGGTCGCCCAACGGACCCCAGTTGCGAATGACGGTGATGTCCGCCGCCCCCCGCAACGCGCCCAGCAGCTTCGCGCGACTCTCTTCGAGATCGAGGCGGGGGGGCGCAGACGCTTCGAGTCCGACAGTTTGATCGGGGCTCGTGGATGCCGCCGACCCGCTCGACAGGGAGTGAGTTGGATACGCCGCGGCTGGCGAATGCCTCGCCCTGCGCTTAAGCGCCTCGGCCGAGTCGTCCCAAATTTCAACCGAACTGGAGATCTGCACCTGAATGTAATTGCGCGGCGCCGCCAGTGACCGTATCGGGGGCACGGAATGGTGCGACTGTGCGGCGCAAGGGAATGCCACCATCAGATTATGCCGCGGCACGACCTGCGCCACCGGGACACCCGCGGCGTCGTGAAGAAGCAGTTCCCCGCCCTCCATCTGGTTCTCTCGCTGATCGCAGAAATAGATCAGCATTGAGAGCAGGCGCCGCCGGTGATCGACGTGTGTCGCGCGCGCGTAGCCGACGTGGCCCTGATAAATGTCCATCCGAACCCACAGCTGCTCCGGCTCGTGCTCGACACGGCGCAGCGTCTCGCGGTCTTTGTCGATCCGATCTTCACGGTACGGGACGTACCGCGCGTTCGCCAGGTCGATCGTGCAGCCGAGTTGCGACCACCACGGGGCGAACTGTTCGCGCGCCCAGTCGATAAACGCCTGGCTGTGGAAACTGTGGAACAAGGCTTTCCACGCCGGCTCGCTGTCCAACAGTTTCTGGTAGCCCTTGTCGCTCCAGTACAGCGAATAGCCCGTGGGTCCAGTGTTGGGCGGGCACTTCGGGAATGACCGGCGCAATTGCTCGTAGCTCTCCGGTTGAATAAAGTGGTCGTGGATCAGGTGGGGGAACGGTTGCTCGTTCGCCGCGATGTGTGCTAAATCACAGATGCTTCGATCAACTTGCGGTGAGTCCGTGGCGGTTGTCATGACGCTTTTACCCGAGAACGTCCGAAGCGGGCGACTGTATGGCTGAATTAGGTTTCGAATCGGCTGGAGCCAGAGCTTATAACAACCCAACGCATGGCGGCAATCGAATCTCGCCTCGCTTATCAGTCATGACCTGATTCTGAGTTGCCAGCTTATAGACGCCGCATAAGAAAGAGGGTGCCGACGTGCGGCAACACACGTTTAGGACGTTGCTCGTTTCTCAGCCGCCTTTCTGCCCCAGCCCGCTAATGCTAGTATGAGCCCCTCGCACGTGAGCCGCCGCAGGAGTGTCTCTTCTCGGGCGAGAGATCATCTGAACGACCGTCCCGCCGGGTTCATGCCACATCACCAATCCGAAATTAAGGGGATTCGATAATCGGTCGGCTGCCAGCCGTCACTCGGGGCTCTATGGTCGGACTGACTCATCAAGGGCGCCGGGGATGATCTCGATGCCGAGGGTAAGCGTCATCATACCGACGTGTAACCGCGCTCGTTTCCTGCCGGGCGCGGTGGAGAGCGCGAAGCAGGCCGGTTCGCATTTAGAGATCATCGTCGTCGACGACGGATCGACTGACGAGACTCCCGAAGTTTGTCGACAACTCTCCGGTATTCGCTACATCAGATTGCCACACAACGTCGGACTGGCAGAGGCGCGAAACGCCGGAATCCTCGCCAGCGCCGCCGAGATCGTCGCGTTTCTCGACGACGACGACCTGCGCCTGCCCGATTCGCTCGACTCTCAGGTGCGCGCGCTCGACGCATCACCCGACGCGGCGTTCTGTTACGGGCAGGTGCTCATCGCCGACCCCTTGCGCCAACTCCCGACGGGCGAAATTCTTCCGCGACGGTGTCCTGCCGGCGACATTTTCTGGGAGCTCCTCGAACATAATTTCATCCCGGTCCCTTCGGTCGTCGCCCGCCGGAAGGCTTTGATAGAAGCCGAGATGTTCACCGACGAAAAGGGGGTCGAAGACTGGGAACTCTGGCTGCGCATGACGGAATCCCATCCCGTCGTAGCCGTGCAGGAGCCGGTCGCCGTGTACCGCAAGCCGAACAGCACCTCGGGTCAACTCTCTTCCGACTTCACGACGATGTACAAGTACATGCGGTCGGTTCAAGAGTCGGCGCTTAAGCTGCCACGCGCCGCGGCCGCCCCGCGCTCGCGGCGCCGCCGGGCGCGACGCCGATTCGTCAACGGGCTCTACCGCTCGCTGCTCTATGAGGCCACCGCGGCTCTGGCGGCGGGTGATCGGGGAGCCGCCCGCGCCGTCGCCCGCGAAGCCGTGCTGCTCCGCCCCCTCCGCGGGCGCGCGGATTTAGCGTTCTTAACGGTGATGAGGGGTTTGAGGAGACTGATGCCCGGTCGTGCGAACGGATCGGGTTCACGCGTGAACGACTGAGCGAGACTGTGCTCTTATCCAGGGCGGGACTTTCAACCAGACGACTATGAAAATCGTATTGTGCAAGAGCCATTTCGCGGGACCCGTCAGCGGCGCTGACGAAACTCTGGTCACGTATGCGCTCGCCCTCCACCAGTCAGGTTACGACGCGCGAGTGGTGCTCCTCTACCCCTGCGCCGACGACGATCAATATTACCGTCGCCTGAGGAATGCGGGCGTGGAAGTTTCATTCGTCGTGACCCGCTCCGTGATGTTCGAAGCCCTGCAACGCGTCCGCAATCTGCTAGCCGGCGTTTTGTTCTTCATTTTTCTGATGCCGCGGGCTCCGGAACTCATGCGGCGAATCTGGCAATTGATCATGAGGGCCATGACTCACCTTCATTATCGTGCCTGCCTCAATTTTTTTCAGAGCGCGCGCCCCGACGTCCTGCACGTGTTCACGCCCGACGACGGCGCGGCATTGTTAATCTCCGCGGGGCACGAGTTGGGGATTCCGGTTCTCTATCATGAGATGGGGACGCCGCATCACCTGCCGATGCTCGAAGATTATTACCGCCGTCTGGAGACGGTGCTGTCGTTGTGTACGGGGGTGGCGGCGCTCTCCCCGCGCCTGTCGGCGCAGTGGTCTGTGCGGTTCCCCTTTCTGAGTTCGATCTCGGTTTTGCCTTTAATGATCGAGCGGCCTCACACTACCCGTGGCGGTCGCGCGCGTCGCCGGGGTCGGGCCGCAACTGATGCAGGTCGACGCCCGCGTGCGCGAGTTAGGTCTCCGTGAAGCATTTGAATTTGTCGGTCACTATTCGGAACCGCTGGGAAGGAGCGCGTTCATGAACAGCCTCGACGTCTTCGTGCTGCCGTCATTCGCGGAAGGGACGCCCAACGGCATCATCGAGGCGATGGCACACGGAGTCCCGGTGATAGCAACGACGGTGGGCGGCATCCCAGACATTCTGGACGGCGAATCCGGGATTTTAGTCCCGCCGGGTGACACGGCAGCCCTGGCTGACGCCATGCTCTTGCTCGCGGGCGATCACGCGCGCCGGGCGGCGATGGGGGCGGCGGCAAAGCTGCGGTATGAAAAATTGTTTTCGCGGAAGGCAGTCCTCCCGCTGATGCTTCAGACCTACAGCCAAATAACCCGCAACGGTCACGAGCTGGCGGAGGGCATTTCCGAGGATCGCCACCCCTGGTCGGAAACTTGAAACGCCCTACTCGTCGGTTCGATTCCGACCGCCGCCTCCCTTAAAATCAAAGAACGACGGGCAGCCCGTGTGGCTGCCCGTCGTGTCTTGCGTGCCGGTCGTGTGACGAACCGGCTCTCTTCTCCGTGTCCGCGGCGGAGGCTTGCTTCTTGGAATGTGCGTCGATCCGTCCGGCACGAACTCGCGGTTCAGGTTACGCGATGTCGGCCTGATCGCCTTCTTCGAGGATGAAGGTGATCATCAGATTCACCTGATACTCGACGATCTTTTCGTTATCGATTCTGATCTGTTGTTCTTTGACCCACGCGCTGCGGACGTTGCGCAGCGTCTTGGTCGCGCGGGCGACGCCGCTTTGAATGGCGTCCTCGAAACTCTTCCCCGACGTGGAACTGATCTCCGTGATGCGTGCGATAGACATGTGCGAATCCTCCGAGGTCGGAATGTTTTACCGGAGCGGCGCGCGCGGACGCTCCCTCGAGCGTCCGTCGAGTCGACGCCGATCTCGGCGGTGATGTCGTCCATGCCGGGGCTGACGAGCTTGACCTGATCGAAGAACTTGTTCTTCGCCTCCTCCGAGGGCGCCGTGCCCTTGATGAAGAGCTTGTTATCCTGCACGTGCAGGTTCTGGAACTGGACGTGCTGCTTATCGGCGGTCGTCAGCACCGTCTGATACTTCTGCTTCAGCTCGTTGAATCGCTTCTCCGCGTCGGGCTGCTGGCTGGCCGCTTCGGAGCCGTGTCCGAACATCTTGTCGAATAGTCCCATCGTTTTGATCCTCCCGGAATGTTGAGCTGACAGCTTCAGATAATCCGGAGGATTCCAGACGGGCTGAGAAGGAGTTTAGCTTTACTCGGTTCGCGACCACCTTACGGCACGCGGCGGTATATGTCAAGTATGAGATATATTTCTGATGTGTTATATTCCCGATGTGGCGTATCTCGTAACTGACTCCCGCGCGAAGACCGGCGGCGGAGGCGCATCGTGATTGAGATCGTGATCGACGGGCTGCTGGAAGAGCGTGGGCGGTCTTTCTACTGGCTGGCGAAAGAGACCGGCATCAGCCACACGACGCTGTGGCGGCTGAAGAAGGGCAAGGCGCTCGGCATCAACTTCGAGACGCTCGAGAAGATCTGCGCCGGGCTCGGCTGCCAGCCGGGCGACGTGCTGCAGCTGGCGGGCGCGAACAAGGCGGGCAAGAGGCTCGCGGCGAGCCGCAAGCGCGGGAGAGGTTAGTCGCCGCCGCCCGGAGGCTTTATTCTTTTATCCAACGACCGATAGACATTCGCGAACTAAACGAAGGAGCACACATATTGTCGAAAGAAGACCTGGTCCCGGCCGAGGGCGTGATCGTAGACAAACAGCCCAACGCATTCTTCAAAGTCAAGCTCGACGGCAGCGAGCACGTGGTGCTGGCACAGATTTCCGGCAAGATGCGCAAGCACCGCATCCGCATCCTGGCGGGCGACCGCGTCACGGTCGAGATGTCGCCTTACGATCTGTCGAGGGGCCGCATCACTTACAGGTACAAATGAATGCGAAGTTAAGGCGCGCGGCGAAATTGTTGCCGTTCAATTCCTGCTCGGTACCGGCTTGCGCGGCAGCTTCTCTTCGCGCGTGGCGGCAAGGTAGATGAACGACGCGGCGACGATCGCCGACTGCTTGAGGTCGTCTTCGAGGACGTGGTCGTACACGTCCATGTTGGTGTGCGCGGTGCGTGTGTCGGACTCCATGAAGTCGCGTATGAACTGGAAGGCTGGCAGACCGGCGGCGTCGAAAGAGTTGTGATCGGTCGCGCCGATGTCGGCGATGGTCAGGGTGGCAGCTCCCGCGTCGTTGAAGGGCGCGAGCCAGGCGCGGAAGACGGGGCGGACGGCTTCGTTCCCCTGCATGTAGACGCCGCGGATTTTGCCCGTCCCGTAGTCGAGGTTGAAGTAGCCGGAGAACTTCTCGTGCTCGGGCTTCAACTCTAAGCGCGCGCGCGCCGGCGTGCCGCCCGCGCCGCTCACGCGCGCGGCGAAGTGGGCGGCGACGTAGGCGCGCGAGCCGAGAGCCCCCTGCTCTTCGGCGCTCCACAAGCCGATGCGGATCGTGCGCCGTGGCTTCAGGTCGAGCGACTTGATGAGGCGGACGACCTCCAGCGCGACAGCCGCGCCCGCCGCGTTGTCGGTCGCGCCCGTGCCAGCGTGCCACGAGTCCAGACAGCCGCCGACCATCACGACCTCGTCCTTACAGATCGGTCCCGGGTATCTCCGCGATCACGTTGTGGCTCGTCGCGTCCTGCTCGTGGAAGCGCGCGTCGATGTTCACTTCCATCTGAACGGGCACGCCGCGCGCCGCGAGGCGGATCATGCGGTTGTACTGCTCCGCGGCGCCGAACAGCTTCGCCGTCACGTCGATACTCTTCTGGTCCGCAACTATCTCGACGTACTGTCCGGCGGCGAGGGTGACGTGGTAGACGTGCGTTTCGCTGAACCACTGTCTCTCACCCAGTAATGCGAAAACTGCACTCGAAACCTCTAATGGCGGCGAGAATTCCTTTTCACCGGGGAATCGCTCTGCCGCTTATCCTCATCGATCATTCCCAGTCACCACAGTGCCGCCGCTCGCCTCGACCGACACGCGTGAGGGGCCGGGGCGACGGGCGCGCGCTCCTTCGGGCCTCATGAACGTGTTATCTTTTTCGCCACAGGATGATCCTATCGCCGTGGGGTGGGAGGGGTGAGAGGAGTGACTCGTCTGATCGAGAATCTCGGATTTCGGGGAGCAGTCGGTATGCACGCAGTTGAGAGGACGAAGGCTTTCCTCAAAGCAGCCTTTCCCGGCGGCGCCCGGCTCTATCGCCGGGTGAGGAAGGCTCAGCAGGCTCTCGGCGCTCGCACTCGCGGCATGGGTGTGATCTTCTCCGACATCTACCGGAACAACCTGTGGGCCGACCCGGAGTCGGTCTCCGGCAGGGGCTCGACGCTGGCGCGGACGGAGGCGATCAGGCGCGAACTGCCGGCCGTGCTCCAAAGCGTCGGCGCCCGCTCGCTGCTCGACGCCCCGTGCGGGGACTTCAACTGGATGCGGCACGTCGATCTCCGCGGGGTCGAATACACCGGGGCCGACGTGGTGCCGGAACTCGTCGCACGCAACCTTCGGACGCACGGCGACCGGGGCAGGTCTTTCGTCGTCGCCGACGTGACGAGGGATCGCCTGCCGCGCGCGGACGTGATCCTGTGCCGCGACTGCTTCATCCACCTGTCGTTTCGGGACATCCACGCGGCGCTCGCCAACTTCAAGCGCAGCGGCTCCCGTTACCTGCTCGCGACCACACACGTCTCCGTCTCGGAGAACGAGGACACGCGCACCGGCGGCTGGCGCTCGGTCAACCTACAGTCGCCCCCTTTCAACTTCCCGCAGCCGCGGCAGCTGATCGTCGAGGACGCCGAGCTGGGCAAATGCCTGGGCCTGTGGAGTCTGGCGGAGCTCGAAGTCGGACGCAGAAGCGTGGCGACTCGGTGACGCGCCGCTCCCGGTTTCCGGCCCGGTTGTTATCATCGCCGCCGAGCGGCCAAGCGGCGAGCCGTCGCGGCAGGGTGTCCCCCGGATGAGGCTTAGACATTTACTCTCGATCGCGCTGTGCCTCCACCTCACGGTGGCGGCGGGCGTGTACTACGCCGGGCGGCGGGCGGCGGCTCCGGCGTTGGTCGGTCAAGGCGGGATCGCGTCATTCGCTTCGGACGGCCACATCTACCGTTCGCAGATCGGCGCGCTCGAAAAGACTCTCAAGGAGGAAGGCGTCGCGGCGTGGTTTCGCGCCCCGGCCCTCGCCCACGTCAGACTCTACTCGCTGTCGTTCGCCCTCTTCAGCCCCCTGTTCGGGCAGAACATCCTCAGCGCTGAGCCGCTGAACGTGATCTACTACCTGGGCACCTTACTTCTGATCTTCGCGTTGGGGAGCGAGGCGTTCGGAGAGAGGGAGGGACTGATCGCCGCCGCGATGTGGGCGGCACTCTTCCCCTCGTTCCTCCTGCACACGACACAGCTGCTGAGAGACCCCCTGTTCGTCGTCGTCGCCCTGGCCCTCGTTCTGGTGTCCGTGAGGTGGCTGACGACGGAGTACAGTCTGCCGGGGGGTCTGGCGGCCGGGGCGCTGGGCGGCGCGGCGGCCGGGTCGCTCTGGTTCATCAAGAATACGGCGTGGTGGGTGGTGCTCGCGATCATGTGTCTCGGCGCGACCCTCTCGGTCGCACGGCAGGCGCACCGGCGCAACCTCCTCGGGGGGAATCTCGCGGGCATCGCCTTGATGCTGGCGATCGCCCTCGGCGTGTCGTACTCCGTCACTCCCTACTTTCTCCCGAAGGAGTTTTGGTCGCCGGACAGGCCCCCCGCGGGCGCGGCGCGCTCGCCCGAAAAGATCGACGCGAGGGGCGCGTCCGCCGCTTCTTCTTCTGCGGATGTCGCGGCCGCGGCCGACCCTGCCGACGGGCGACCGCCCGGCGGATTGTTCTCGCGCGTCGCGTTCATGCGCTCGCAGTTCGTCAAGTTTTACCCGGACGCGGGCTCGAACCTGGACGCCGACGTGCGGTTCGGCGGCGCGTCCGACGTGGCGCGCTACCTGCCGCGGGCGGCGCTCGTGGGGCTCTGCGCGCCGTTCCCGAACATGTGGGTGCGCGCGGGCGAGAGGGTCGGGGCGAAGGGCAGGCTGCTCGGCGGGTGCGAGACCTTCGTGATCTACCTCGTCGAACTCCTCGCGCTCCGGAGTCTCTGGCAGCGGCGGCGGCAACTGCCCGTCTGGCTGCTCTCGCTGATCTTCCTGATCGGCGTGACCGCGCTCGGCATGGTGGTCGTCAACGTCGGCGCGCTCTATCGACAACGTTACCTCTTCTGGATACTGCTCGTCGTCGTGGCGGCGGACTCGGTGTCGCGCATCCTGCCAGCACGCTTCACGCGCACGATCTGAAGACTCTGGCGCGACGGACGACCGACTCAATTTAAATGGCCGAGGGCTCACCACAACCAGGGGGATCGCTGAGGCTGACGCTGTCGCTCGGCTGGCTGGCGACCGTCAACATCGTCGTGACGCTCGTCATCCACTGGTACGTCATCACGCGCTTGGGGATCGGCGTCGAGACCGACGCCCTCTTCGCCGGGATGATCGTGCCGCAGCTCCTCGTCGTGCTCTTCACCTCTTCGCTGCTGCACGTCCTCGTGCCGGTGCTCGCGGCCCGCGCGGCCGACGCAGGGTTCGACCTGCGGCGGGAACTGTGGGGGACCTTCCTGCTGGTGGCGGGCGCTTCGGGGCTCGCCGCGGCGGCGCTCCACCTCGCCGCGGGCTACTGGATGCGCTGGCTCGTGCCCGGCTTCTCCGCGGAGGGTTACGCGCTGGCCGTCGCGCTGACGAGAATCCAGCTCTTCGGGCTGGTCTTCGCGGCCGTCGACTGCGTCTTGCGCGCCGCCTGCCGCGCGCGCCGCAGCTTCGTCTGGGCGGAGGCGGCGACGCCGCTCGCCAACGTCGCGGGACTGCTGCTACTCGTCTGGGCCCTGCCGCGCTACGGCGTGCGCGCCGCCGCGTGGATCACCGTGCTGCGGATCGCGCTGCCGGTGGCGTTCCTGTGGCCCGTGATGGGCGGGTGGCGGCGCCCGCGGCTGTGGTCGCCCGTGCGCGCCGAGGCCCTGCGCCGCGTCCGACCGCTGTTCCTCGGCGGGCTCTACAACCACCTGACCCCGCTCGTCACCAGACAGCTCGCGTCGCTCGCCCCGACCGGCGGACTCTCGCTCCTCTCCGTCAGCCAGCAGTTCTACGGCACGGCCAACACCGTGATGGATAAAGCCCTCGTCATCCCCGCGTCGCCGACGTTGGCCGTCCAGGCGCGCGACGGCCGGTGGGGAGAGTTTCGCGCCCTCTACCGTCGCCGGCTGGCGATGATGGGGCTGGTGGCGGGCGCGGGCTATTTGGCCGTGCTCACGTTCGGGCGGCACCTGCTCGCCCTCGCCGTCGGGCACGGCGGGGTGACGGCCGAAAACCTCGACTCGCTGTGGTGGATGCTCTCGGCTTTAGGCGTCGCTTACATGTCGAACGCGCTCGGCCAACCGGTCTTCGCGGCCTTCTGCGCGAAGGACGACACGCGCACGCCCGTGCGGTTGGCGTTCATCATTAACACTGTTAACATT
>JAIVJM010000270.1 GCA_020199995.1 Acidobacteriota bacterium
ACCCACGGCCCAGCGCCGTGGGCTAAACTCTATCGCCCCTTCCGGGGCTTTTCAAACAGCTTCTTTCCTCACGCCTTTGGCTTCCGCTCGCGCCGTGCTATTGGCTCCCGCTCGTCTTTGCCGCGTTGCCCTCGGCACTCATGTCCTTCAGCGGCATCCAGTAGTCGCGCGGGTAAATCCGGTGGAGCCGCGTGCCGGGGCCTTCGACCGTCTTGAGATATTCCTCGTAGGCCTTGAGCTGTTTCTCCGGGCCGATGACGTAGTAGATGCCGCCCAAGACGTCCGCGGCCTTGACCCCGTAGCCGGGCAGGATGCGCGCGTAGACCGGCCCCATGCGCTTGAAGAGTTCGTCCGAGAGGTTCGGCGTCCGGCGCAGTTCGAGCAGCGCGCGGCGGAAGCGCGCCACCGCCTCGGGCGTCAGGCCGTCGGCGAGGTCTGCGGCCATCGCCTCGCCGCGCACCTCGTAAGGCGAGGCCGAGCGGAACTCGCCGAAGGCCACGGCGACCGCGTACTCGACGAGTCCGGGGTCGGGCTGCGCCTTCTTCAGCTCCTCGATGACGAAGCGCAAAGTCTGCGGCAGCTCGGGCGTGCGCTCGGCGTACCAGCCCATCCGACCGATGTTGGGCGAGCCGCGGAAGCCGTTCGAGTAGGCGAGCCCCGCGCCCCACGTCTTGATGAAGATGCCGTGGCCGCCGCGCCCCGCGTAGAGGCGAGAGGCAAGGTAGTCGAGCAAAGCGTCCCGGTTGCCGGCTTCGAGGTAACTGACCGAAGGCGCGGAGTTGAGGAAGACGCCGCCCTGCGTGTTCGGGTTCATGAGGCCGACGAAGATGGGCGCGTCCCTTTCCTTCTCCGCGACGCGCCCGCGCAGGCGCGTCTCAATGAGCTTCGCGTTCGAGTAGCGGGCGGGCGCGACGGTCGCCTTCTCGAGCCCGGCGAGGAGACTGTTCAAGTCCGGTTCGAGCACGGCCTGCGTCGCGCGCGACCCGATCATAAACACACGCGCGCCGCCCGTCTTGAGCAGGCTCCGCCTGAGCGCGTTGAGATCGGCCAGAGTCTTTTCGGGCGCGACGAGCAGGTCGCGCCGAATCTGCCGGACGACGTAATCCCAGTCCGCCGCGAGGCTCGCATCGGGGATGTCCGAGAGTATCTGTTCGAGGTCTTTCGACGCCTCGACCGCGAGCGCCTTCGCGCCCGGCGAAAGCTTATTGAACGCCGACTTCAAGTCCTGATAGTACCTGTCTTTCAACTCTCCCTTCTGCATGAAGAGGAGCAGGTTCTTGAGGTGGTCGCGCTCGGCGTTCGCCCGCGGCGCGGCGGCGAGTTTTTCGAGGAACGCGGAGATGCCCTCGCGCTCCGCGCCCGCGTCCTTGAGCATCCAGCGCAGGCGGTGGACGTTGTGCGCCTGCGTGAGGAATGAAGAGGTCGTCAGCAGCAGAGGATTGTCCTGACGCCAGTAAGCATCCGCCGGGTTGTTGACCCACGACTCCTCCGAGCCCTGCATCCGGTTACGCATCCCGCTCAAGGTCTGGTCAACCACGTCGCGGATGCGCGCGAGGTTCTCGGGCCGCCAGTCGGGGCTTTGCAGGACGAGCTTCATCCACTCGACGGCGCGGCGCGACTCCGCCGCGTCGTTGCCCGCGCCGCGCACCACCAGCTCGGCGCGGTTCGTGTGAAAGTTCGTGCTGAAGTAAGCGTTCAAGGCGAGAATCTCTTTGCGGAGCAGCTCGCTCATCTCCTCAAAGGAGACGGGCTTGCCGTCCCTGATGACGCCGACCTGCGAGAGGAGCGCGGGCAGCATCGAGAGGTATGCGAGTTGGTCTTCGGGCACGCCGTCGAGTCGGAGCGCGACGCCCGCGGTCGCGCTCGTCATGTTCTCGAAATTCGAGGTGACCAGCGGCACGCCGCCCGCGAGCTTCGTCTGCTTGAAGTCGAGCTGGTCGTCTAAGGTGAGCGGCGGCTTCTCGACGAACTTCATCGTGGCCGACTGCTTGGCCCGTCGTTCAAGCTCGGCGGTCGTCGCGTCGTACTCGGCCTTGTAGCGGCGGATAGCCTCCCGTTCGTCCGCGACCTTGTACTTCTCCTTGAGGCGCGCTGACTCCGCCGCCGAGCGCGCCGCCTTGCCGCGCTCCTCCTGCTCGATCATCTTCGGGTTGGGTTTGGCGGCGACGCTGTAAGGCACGGTGTCCACGAGCTTCCACTTCGCGACGTACTTGCCCCAGATGTTCTCGTTGCCCGAGAGGAGCCTTTCGACCTCGGCCAGCTCAGGCTTGAGCGTCACGGACTTGCGGAAGCCTTTCGTGCGGTTGAGCTTCTGGAGGTGCGTCATCCAGCCCGAGTCGGAGCTGCGGAAACCGAAGCCCGGCGGCGAGTTGACGAACTTCGAGAGCCCGCGCCGGCTCTGTATGACGCGGCTCTTCAATCGCGCGTTGAACTCGGCCAGCTCCGGCGAGCCGTCCTTGAAAGAAGCGATGCGCTCCATCTCCTCCCTGATTCGCTTCCGGATATTCTCGATGTTCTCGGGGGTCATGTTGGCGGGCACGACGTCGCTGAGTCCCATGTAGACGGGATTGCCCTCGACCATCTCGTCGTCGAGGAAGGCGAAGACGCCTTTTGCGCCCGTCTCCATGACGCGCGTCTTCGTATCAACGAAGAGCTTGTAGAGATTCGTCGTCGCGTCGCTCGCGACGTTCTGAAGGAAGAGGCTCAAGAGCGCCTCCTCCTGCGTGTCGAGTTCGAGCTGCGCGGGCCACGCGAACATCACCCAGCCGGGCTGCTGCTCGTTCTTGTGCGGGTACTCGACCAACTGGATTTGTCCGGCGGGCGCGGGCTTCGGCGCGGGCAGGTCCGTCTCGGAGGCGAAGCGGCGCTGCTCTTGCTTCGGCTCCAGCCGGTTCAGAATCTCGTTGAGCCGTCGCGTCACGTCAGCGAGCGGCATCTCCTTCGGGAACGAAGCGACCATCCCCATGTTGCCGAGGCGGTAGTTGTCCGAGTGAAACTTGCGGATGTCTGCGGGCTGCATCTCGCGGATCGCGGCGGGCCAGCCCCCGGCGGAGAGCGCGAGCGGGTGATCCTTGCCGTAGAGCATCTGGTTGACATCGCGGAAGAGGCGGTAGATGGGACGGTCGTAGGAGGTGACCATCTCCTGATAGACCGTGCCCTTCTCTTCGAGGCGCAGAGATTTGTCCGCCGGGTTCTCGTTGATGCCCCAATGGCTCACCTCGCGCCGAATCTCCTCGTCAGAGTAGTCGGGGTGCAGGAGCGCGTCGGTCTGCCGCTCGAAGAGCGTGTAGAAGACCTCCGGCCCGGCGGCGGTGTGCATGTGGTAGGCGGTGCGCCACTGCTGCGTGAAGGCCGAAGAGTTGGCGAGCGACATCCCTTCGAGCCCCGACATCGCGCGCCCGACGTTGCCTTTGCCGAGCAGGAGGTGCTCCTGCGTGTGCGGCTCGCCGCGGTCGGAGGTGGGGAACGAGTTGACCCACAGGAAGACCTGCGGGACGGATTCCAGAGCGAGGAAGTCGAGCGTGAAGCCCGTGCGCGCGTGGCGCAGGCGCGTGCCGAAGGGGCGGTCGGCGTCGTTTAGATAGAGCGCCTCGGCCTTGAAGCCGTTGAGCGTCTTGCCTTCGGTCAGTTCGTCGAGCGAGACGTTTTTGCTTTGCTGTGCCATCGCAGTTCGCGGGATACCGGTCAAGAGAAACGAGCAGCAGACCAGCAGCAGCAGCGCCAGTGTGGAGGGGCGATTCGTGTTCATGCGAGACTCCTGTCCAGAGACTATTGCTTGCCGCGCTAGGCCGCCGCTCAAGGGAAGGCAGCCGGGCGCGTTGAAATCCGTGCGAGCCGTTATTTTCGTAATCGTTTTCAAGGGTCGAGACAAACCGTCGGGAGCAGGGAAATTCGATGCTAGCCCGACGCCCGCGCGTTGGTCAAACCTCAGAGCGTGCGTCGGAAACTGGCTCGCTTCGCCCCCAGACTTCTTTCGCCGGGCGCAACATCGCCGAGATTTTATTTGACAGGGGGGTAAATTCTGTATTAAAACCTACTTCGTTCGGACAGGCAACAAACTTTAGCGTCCGTTCTTCCGCTTAATAAACTGGAATCAAGCAGAGAAGCTTTACTCTCCACAGGCTTTCGGGTGTTGGACGACCCGCGATGAGAGACCCTTCGAGCCGTGGAGGCTGAAGACCACTTTTACCCACTCAAGACAGGCATGCGAGGCTCACCCATGAGTATATTCGGCAGGACTATGCGTATCCCCAGATGCGCGGCGGCGCTTTTGTGCATCGCCGCTTTCGCGTTTCCCACCTTCGCCCAATCCAACAAGGGCACCATCACCGGCACTATCACCGACCCGAACGGCGCATTGGTGAAAGACGCTACCATCACTGCGACCAACACGGAGACGGGCGAGGCGCGCACGGCGACGACGAGCGACGACGGGACGTACTCGATCCCCGCGCTCGACCCCGGCGAGTACCGCGTGAGGATTGAAGGTGCGGGCTTCCAGCCGGCCACTGTCGAGCGGGTCAGGCTCGAAACCAACGCGCGCCAGCCGGTTGATGCACAGCTCACCGTCGGCGGCGTCGGCGGCGACACCGTCATCGTGACGGCTGAAGCCCCGCTCGTCGAATCCGAGACGAGCGTGCGCGGCGACGTGATTACGGGGCGGCAGGTCGTTGACCTTCCGATCCCGCAGCGCAACTTCACGCTGCTTGCGGCCCTCTCGCCCGGCGTGACGCGCCCCGTCTCGGGGGTCATCGGCGGCGGCGGCCAGTTTTCCGGGAACAGCCCCGTCGGCAACTCGACCGAGTCAACGCGCTTCCGCGAGTCGGGCGGTTCGGTCATCTCGGCCAACGGCGCGCGTGTGACGAATAACAATTTCACGCTCGACGGCGTGGACAACAACGAGTCGCAGTTCGGTCAGATCGGCATCTACCCGAACCCGGACGCCATCGCCGAGTTCAAGGTCGAGACCAGCGTGCCATCGGCGGAATCTGGCCGCGCGGGCGGCGCCATCATCTCGACGACGTTCAAGTCCGGCACCAACGCCATCCATGGCACCCTCTACGAGTTCTATCAGGGGCGCTTCGGCAGCGCCAAGCCGACGAACAACGCGAACCCGCCCAACTACGTGACGCACAACTTCGGCGGCACGGTCGGCGGCCCGGTCTTCCTGCCGCGCTTTGGCGAGGGCGGCCCCATGCTCTACGACGGTCGCAACCAGACCTTCTTCTTCTTCTCGTACAACGGCCAGCGCAACGGCACCCCGGCCTTCGGCGGCGGCGAGTTCAATTTCGTCACCGTCCCGACGGCGAAGATGCGCGCGGGCGACTTTTCGGAGTTTCTTGAGCCGGGCAATCTGCGCACCTTCAACACGGTCGCCGGGCCGCGCGTGGCACCGCGGGGGACGGTCTTCGACCGCAACGGCAATCCGTACCCCGGCAACATCATTCCGGCGGGCGATCTCAACCCGGTCGCAGTCTCCTACTTCAACGCCTTCCCGCTCCCGACCGGGCCGGGCCGCGAGAATAACTTCCGCCGCAACCGCGCCGAGCGGTCGAACGTGGACGGCTACGATATCAAGATCGACCACAACTTCGGCCTCTTCGGCGCCTCGACCTCGCTCTTCGGGCGCTACAGCAAGTCCGAGAATGGTCGCCTGCGCGACAACAACTTCCCGCTCGGCTCATCGCCGAACGGCAACGATCTGGCTTCCGGCTTCGGCGCCGGCAACGAGTTCGGTAACTCACGACAGGTCGCGCTCGGGATGACGACCTCATTTACGCCGACTGTAATTAACGATGCGCGCGCCGGTTACACGCGCGTCGAAATTGGCATCTTCAACCCCGGCGTCGGCGGGGCGCTCGGCTTCAGCCCGTCGAACGCCGCCGACCTCGGCTCGCAGCGCACCAACAACTGCGGGCTGGTCTGCACGGGCAGGTCGAGCGGGCGCAGCGAAGAGCAACATGGTCTACACGAGCTCGGTCGAGAACCGCAACGGGTTCTTCGGCCAGCGCAACGGCGTGCCCGTCGGCCCGCAGGAGTCGGGCTCTTCTTACGCGAACTTCCTGCTTGGCTATCAGCCCTCTTCGCTCTCGCGCGGCATCCCGCAAGGAATCCCGTATCTCTCGTCGAAGGAAATCGCCTTCTACGTGCAGGACGACTGGAAGGTCAACTCGAACCTGACCATGAACCTCGGACTGCGTTATGACATCTTTACTCCGCAGACCGAGCGCTTCGACCGCCAGTCGAACTTCGATCCGGCGACCGGCAACCTCGTCCGCACGACCGACGGCTCGCCGAACGGGCGCGGCGGCTACGGCATGCTCTATACGCCCGACGTGAGCGGGCAGCAGCCCCTCAGCACCAACTTCATTGGCGGCGGCGGTTACTCTCTCAACATCGGCTCGCCGCAGTTGACGGGCGTCAACATCGCGACAGGGCCGCCGAACGTGGCGCTCGGCAGCCCGCCGGATGTGTTCCGCCCGAACACGGACGCGCAGATATTCTTCCTCGACCCCACGCAGCAGGCGTCTGAGTTGTTCCACCAGTACAACCTGACGGCGCAGTACGAATTCGCCCCGAACTGGCTGGCCGAGGCCGGCTATGTCGGGTCGCTCGGGCGAAACCTGCTGGTCGTCAGCAACATCGGCACGAACGGCAACGGCGCACGCCTCGTCCCCTTCAATAACGTGGTGACGACCTCTTACATCGGCGAGTCGCGCTACGACGCGCTCCAGACCAAACTGGAGAAGCGCTTCTCGCGCGGGCTCTCGATTCTCTCGAGCTACACATGGTCGCACGCCATTGACAATACCCCGGGCGGCTTTTGCGTGCAGGGGCCGGGCAGCAGCGGCTGCGGCCCGCAGAACCCCGTCCTCGGCCTCGACGCCGACCGCGGCAACTCCGACCTCGACACGCGCCACCGCTTCACCTTCGCCAACGTCCTCGACCTGCCCTTCGGTCGCGGGCGGCGCTTCGGCGGCGATCTCCCGGCGGGCCTCGACCTGATCGTCGGCGGCTGGCAGCTCAACAACATCATCACGATCCAGAGCGGCCCGGTCTTCAGCATCTTCGGCGACGGGGGCCGCGCCGACGTGGTGGGCGGCGCCGGTGAGTGCACCGGCGGGCGGAGGTTCAAGACGTTCGAGGGCGTCGGCTTCTGCGACGCGCGGACGCCGATCTTCGCGACCCTCCCCGGCGGGCCGAAGTTCGGCAACTCGGGGCGCAATATCTTCCGCGGCGACACGCAGGAGTACTGGGACGCATCGCTCTTTAAGAACATCCCGGCGCGTTTCATCAGCGAAGACTTCTTCGTCCAGTTCCGCGTCCAGGCATTCAACCTGCTGAACCACATCAACGGGTACAGGCCGCGCAACAACCTGGGCGACTCCGACTTCGGCATTGACCCGTCAACGCAGCGAGCGAGGCAGCTCGAGTTCTCGATTAAGCTCCTCTTCTGAGGGGGGGCGCGGCGGGAGTGGCCGGGCGGCGGGCATATCGAACATCGAGTGGCGCGCATGTTTTACCTGCGTGCCACTCGATTGTACGTTTGGGCCTCGCGGCGGTAAGCTGTCAGTTGTCCCGTCATCAAATTCCCCGGCCACACCGGGGCGGCTTTCGATCCGGTGGGGCGGACGGCTTCTCCTCCGCGAGAAACGTCTGAACTCAGCCGTCAGCACTACATGGGCGCGTTCAAAGAACATCATCAAGGCCAGCGGCTTCGGCGTGCGCTGCTCGTCTCAATCCTGTCGGCATTGATGACGACGCAAGGCCCCACCGCGCTCTCACAGGAGGCGCGGGGAGCGTCGCCGCACGACGATGCCCCGGCCCATCTCGCCGCGCTGACGCGGAGGCTGCGCGCGACGCCCGCCGACGCCGAAGCTTTGAAGGAGGCGCGGGACTTCGGGTTCGAGTTGCTGCGCGCGGGGTCGTTTGCGGAGGCGGCGCTCGTTTTCGAGATGATCCGCGAAGCCGCGCCCACAGACCAGCCCGCGCTCTACGGCGGCGCGCTCGCGCTCTTTAACCATCGGCGCTCAAGCCCGGCGAGACGCGGGCGCGCTTTTTCCTCGCGACCGCGCTCGAAGCGGCGGGCGACGACGCGGGGGCGCTCGCGGCCTACCGCGAGCTGACGGAGACGAACCCTTCGTTCGCCGAAGGCCACCTCGGGGCGGGCGTACTGCTGGCTAAGCGCGGCGGGGCAGCGCTTGCCGAGGGCATCGCAAAACTGGAGCGGGCGCTGGCGCTCGACGGCGACCTTTACGAGGGACGGGTGGCGCTGGGACGCGCGCTCATCCGCGCCGGGCGCGCTGCCGACGCCGTCGGGCACTTAAAGCGCGCTGCGGAACTCGCGCCGCAAAACCCTGAGCCGCATTATCAACTGGCCGTCGCCTACCGGCGGCTCGGCAAAAAGGCCGAGGCCGAACGCGAGTCGGCCATCGTCCGACGGCTCCACGAAGAGCGCCGCGCCCCGGTCTCGAAGACGGGGGAAGGGACCGCGGCCAAACCAAACCAGTGAGGGATTTCTGTATGTTAAAAGGGTCGTTCGGATCGTCGAAGTTAAGGCGCTCTCTCTTGACCTGCGCGCTGCTCTCGCTCCTCCTGATCGCCCCCGCGTCGCGCGCGCAGAACGCGGGCTCGCCGCATGACGCGGACATCTTCGGCGTCCGCGTCGGGATGGACGTGCCGACGACTCTGGAGGCGGTCTTCGTCAACGCGAAGCGCCAGCCCAAACAGGAGAAGCCCGACGCCAAGAAGGCCGAAGGCAAAGACGTGCGCATCCTCTACAAGCTGAAGGAAGGCACGCTCCAGATCGTCTTCGCCGACGGCAAGCGGGTCAGCGAAGTCCAGTTTGAATACGCCAGGCCGCTCTTGCAGGACGACCTCAAACTCCTCGACAGCTCGGGCAACTTCGGAAACACGGAGGGCGGCACGGGACGCGACGACCGCTACAGCGTCGGCTTCACGGGCGACGAAAAGAAGGAGCGCTACTGGTGGCGCGACGAGAAGACGGACGCCGGTTATCGCGTCCGCGTCGGCTTCATCTCGGGCAAACTGAACAAGGGCGGGATGGCTGGCAAAGAGATCGCGCGCAAGATCATCACGGTCGTCCCCGAAGACAAAGGCAAGTTCGCCAAAGCGTCGGCGTCGAGCTGAAGGGCCGCGAGAGATTTTAGATGGACAGTCTTCAAAGGAGATGGGCGGACACGGCGTGCCTTGCCAATGCGCGGGCACTGTTCGTCGCGCTCGCGCTCCTGCTGTTTGCTCTGACTGTTCCTTCCGCAGCTCTCGCGTCACAGAAGAGTCGTCGCCAACAACCCAAAGAGCCCGCCCGGCCCGCGCAGAGCGCACAGACTTCTCAGCCGACCAAAAGCGCGGGCGCGCAACTCTTGCAGGATGCCGCCGCGCTGCTTCAGGCGGGCCGCCTCGCAGAGGCCGAAGCGCTGGCGCGACGTGTCGTCACTGATGCGCCGAGAGACGCGCAGGCGCGTACCCTGCTCGGGGTAATCCTCGACCAGCGCGGGCGCGGGGAGGAGGCCGAACGGGAGTACCGTGAGGCGCTCGGGCTGGACGGGCGGAACGTCTCGGCGCTCGTCAATCTCGGCGTCCTGCTGGCGCGGACGAGGCGGCTCGAAGAGGCCGTCGAGTCCTTCGAGGCGGCGCTCCGACTCGCGCCCGGCCACGCGCAGGCTGCTTACAACCTCGCGGCGATCTACGCCTCGCGCGGCGACTTCAAGCGCGCCATCCCCCTGCTCGAACGCGTGGCCGCGGGCTCCGGCAAAGACCCCGCGCTGCGGCTCATGCTCGCCAGCGCCTATCTGCGAGACGGGCGCGCAGGCGACGCGACGCGACTCGTCGAAGCTATCGAGAGCGAAGGGGCCGAAGACCCGCGCGCGTTCTTCTCGCTCGGCCTCGCGCTGGCCGAGGCTGGGCAGTACGAGCACGCCGTCCGGCTCTTCCGTCGCACCGACGCGCTCAGGCCCGGCACTTTTGAAGTCCTCTATAATCTGGGCGTCGCGCTCTACAACGTGGATCGTCTCGACGAAGCGACGCGCGCACTCAGTGCGGCGTCGGCGCTCAGGCCCGCCGACGCCGAGCCATTCTACCGCCTCGGGCTCGTCGCCGCCGCGCGCGGGCAGAGCGAGCTGGCCCTCGGGCTCTGGCAGAAGGCGGTCGAGCTGCGCGCGCAGTTCCCCGAAGCCAACTTCATGATCGCCGAAGAGTTGTTCAAGCACGGGCGCTTCGACAGGGCTGCCGAGTTCTATGGCCGCGCCGTCGAGCAGGAGCCGACGAGGCTGGTCTACTACATCAGGAACGGCGCGGCCCACTTCCGCCGCCGCCGCTATGAAGAGGCGCGCGCCGTCTACGAGCGCGCCGCGCTGCGCTTTCCCGATGCGGCGCAGGTGCATTACCTCGTCGGCTACGCGGCGCGCGGTCAGGGTCTTTACGACGACGCCGTCGCCGCCTTCCGGCGCGCGCTTGCCCTCCAGCCGGACAACGCGGACGTGATCGCCAACCTCGGCTACATCGCCTACGAGCGGGGCGGGAACGAAGAGGCCGAGCGACTGCTCCGGCGTGCCATCTCGCTCGACGATAAAATCTTCCCCGCGTATTACGACCTCGGGCGGCTGCTGGTCAGGCTCCAGCGTTACGACGACGCCGTCGGCGTGCTCCGGCGCGCCACCTCGCTGAGCGACGTTGACCCCGGCGTCCACTACCAGTTATTCATCGCGCTCTCGCGCCTCAAGCGGAAGGACGAAGCGGAGAAGGAACTGGCG
>JAIVJM010000271.1 GCA_020199995.1 Acidobacteriota bacterium
CCGGCAATGCGGCGCGGGTCGTTGATTACGCTCACCCTTTTTACTGGGCGGCTTTCATTCAATCAGGCGCGTGGACTGGCATGGAGAGTAAATCAACGGCGAAATAAGCGAGTATCAAGAGCTGACATCTTATGAAACTTCTCCGCGAACTATTCTTCCCGCTCGTCGCCGTCCTCGCCGCGTTCGTCGTCGGCGGCATCGTCGTGCTGCTCATCGGCGACGACCCCATCTACACTTACCGGATGCTCATCGGGAGCGCGCTGTCGTGGCCGGACGGCATCGGGTGGACGCTCTTTTACGCGACGCCTCTGATTTTCACGGGGCTGGCGGTGGCGGTCGCGTTCCGCTGCGGGCTCCTCAACATCGGCGCGGAGGGGCAGTTGTACGTCGCCGCGTTCGCCACGGCGTGGGTCGGCATCAAGTTCGGCGGGACGGTGGTGGAGGTGGCGGGCAAGCCGGAGAATTACTCTTGGATGACGCTGCCCGCGCTGCTGCTCGTGCCGCTGGCGATTTTGACGGCGATGCTGAGCGGGGCGGTGTGGGGCGCGGTGCCGGGTTTCTTGAAGGCGAGGTTCGGCGCGCACGAAGTCATCACGACGATCATGTTGAACTTCATCGGCATCGGCCTCGTGAGCTACTTCACGCAGTACCATTTCAAGGAGCCGGGGCCGATCCTCCAGACCGTGGCCGTGGGCGAGGGTGCGCACATCCCACGCCTCGGCTCTTTCATCCCGGGGTTGCCTGAGCGCATCCCTCTGAACGTCGCCTTCATCATCGCCATCGTGGCCTGCGTGCTCGTCTACTATTTCCTGTGGCGGACGAAGTGGGGCTACGAGATACGCGCGACGGGCGCGAACCCGACCGCCGCCGAGTACGGCGGCATCTCGACGACGCGGCAGATCGTGCTGGCGATGTCGGTCTCAGGGGGTCTGGCCGGGATGGTGGCGATCAACGAGGTGCTGGGCAACCGCTACCGCTACTACGACGGATTCTCCGACAACTATGGCTTCACGGGCATCGCCGTCGCACTGCTCGGGCGCAACCACCCCGCCGGCGTCTTCTTCGCCGCGCTGCTCTTCGGCGCTTTGAATCGCGGCAGCATCCCCGTGGACGCATTCACCGAGCACGTGAGCAAAGATTTGATTCAGGTGTTGCAGGCGGTCGTCATCCTCTTCGTGGCGTGCGAGGCGGCCTTCCGCGGCTCGTTCGGCAGGTTCGGGCTGCTCAAGAGATCGAAAGTGTGAAGGAGTTTTCAGTTTCCAGTTTCCAGTTTTCAGCAAGAAAAACTCCGAAGGATGAGTCTCGGCGGCTGATGAAACTGAAAACTGAAAACTGAAAACTGAAAACTGTTATGGAAATCTTCAACATAGCCATCATCTCCTCGACCATCCGGCTGGCGACGCCACTGCTTTTGGCGGCGCTGGGGGGAATGTTTTCGGAGCGGGCGGGCGTCATCAACATCGCGCTCGAAGGCCTCATGCTGGCCGGCGCGTTCACCGCCGCCGCCATCACGCACTACTCGGGCAGCCCGTGGGTCGGCCTGCTCTCGGCGATTCTGGCGGGCGTCGCCGTGGCCTCTATCCACGCCGTCGCGAGCATCCGCTTCAGGGCCGATCAGGTCGTCTCGGGGACGGCCATCAACATCCTCATGCTCGGCGTACCCGCGCTCCTGAGCGGCGCTTTCTTCCTCTCCTCGGGTTCGACGCCGCAGATTCCGAAGGAGGATTTGATACCGTGGACGCCGGTCGTGCTGGCCTTCGCGCTCGTCCCCGTGACGTGGTACGTGCTCTTCCGCACGCCCTTCGGCCTGCGCCTGCGCGCGGTAGGCGAGAACCCCGGCGCGGCGGACGCGGCGGGCGTCTCGGTGACGCGCATGCGTTACGCGGCGGTGCTTTTGTCGGGCGCGCTGGCCGGGATCGGCGGGGCGTATCTCTCCATCGGGCAGTCTTCGCTCTTCACGCGCAACATGACTTCGGGTCGCGGCTTCATCGCGCTGGCCGCGCTCATCTTCGGCAAGTGGCGGCCTGTCCAGACGATGCTTGCGTGCCTGCTCTTCGGCTTTACCGAGGCGCTCGCCATCCAGTTGCAGGGCGTCAAGTTCGGCGAAGAGGAAATTCCGAACCAGTTCATCCAGATCATCCCCTACCTGCTGACGATCATCGTCCTCGCGGGCTTCATCGGTCGCGCCCGCGCCCCGCGTGCGTTGGGGCTGGCATACCAGAAGGAAAGGTGAGCAGTGAGCAGTGAGCAGTAAGCAGTGACCGGAGAAATAAAAACTGCTCACTGCTCACTGCTCACTGCTTACGGAGTGAACATGGGCATTTCGTTGAAGACCGAACACCTCAAGCGTTACCGGGACATCGCATGGCTTTTGATGAAGTACGGGCGCTCCGACCTCGTCAAGAGCGCGGGGCTGGAGGAGGCCATCGAGGGAGAGCCGGGCGAAAAGCCGCAGCAGTCCGCGCCCGCGAAGATCGAAGAGCTGGCCGACGACATCGAGAAGATGGGGCCGACCTTCATCAAGCTCGCACAGCTTCTTTCAACCCGCGCCGACCTCCTGCCGCAAGCCTATCTCGACGCGCTCTCGCGACTACAAGACAACGTGGGCCCCTTCTCCTTCGGCGAAGTCGAGCAGATCGTCTCGGCGGAGCTGGGCGTGCGTCTGTCGAAGGCTTTCTCGGAGTTCGAGTCGCAGCCCGTGGCCGCCGCCTCGCTCGGGCAGGTGCATCGCGCGCGGATGCGCGACGGGCGGGCGGTCGTCGTCAAGGTGCAGCGCCCCGGCATCCGCGAGACGATGTCGCACGACCTCGACGTGCTCGCCGACATCGCGGAGTTCTTCGACGCGCACACCGAGGCGGGCCGCAAATACGAGTTCGCGCCGCTTCTCGAAGAGCTGCGCAAGAGTCTCATGTCGGAGCTCGATTACCGGCAGGAGGCGCGCAACCTCACGACCATCGCCGACAACCTGCGCGAGTTCGACCGCATCGTCATGCCGCACCCGGTCGAGGACTACACGACCTCGCGCGTGCTCACGATGGATTACGTCAGCGGCAAGAAGATCACGACGCTGACGCCGCTCGCGATGCTCGAGCTCGACGGCTACCTGCTCGCCGAGCATCTCTTTCAGGCCTACCTCCAGCAAATTCTCGTGGACGGCTTCTTCCACGCCGACCCGCACCCCGGCAACGTCTTCCTCACCGACGACAACCGCATCGCGCTCATTGACCTCGGGATGGTCGCGCGCGTGCCCCCGCGTTTTCAGGAGAGCCTCATCCAGCTCCTTCTGGCCATCAGCGAGGGGCGCGGCGACGAGGCCGCCGACATCGCCGAGCGGATAGGCCAGCCGAAAAACAATTACGACGCCGAAGGGTTCCGCCGCGCGGTCTCCGAGCTGGTGCTGCAAAACCAGACGCTCAAACTGGAGAATTTGAACGCGGGTCGCGTCGTGCTGCGGATCGCGCAGATTTCGGGCGAGTACAACTTCCGCCAGCCGCCCGAGTTTACGATGATCTCGAAGACGCTCCTCAACCTCGATCAGGTCGTCCACACGCTCGACCCGAAGTTCGACCCGAACTTCGCCATCCGCAGCTACTCGAACGTTATCATGCAGCAGCGGTTGAGCAAGGCTTTCTCGGCGGGCAACCTCTACAGCACGGCGCTCGAATTCAAGGAGTTCGCCGAGAAGCTGCCCGCGAGGGTCAACCAGCTCATCGACTCGGTCTCGAAGAACGGCGTCCAGATCAAGGTGGATGCCATTGACGAGACGCTCTTGATGGAGGGCTTCCAGAAGATCGCCAACCGCATCACGCTCGGGCTGGTGCTGGCGGCGCTCATCGTCGGGGCGGCGCTCATGATGCGGGTCGAGACGACTTTCAAAATCTTCGGCTACCCGGCCATCGCGATCTTCTTCTTTGTGATAGCCGCGGGGGGCGCAGTTATGTTAATTATCAATATCCTTTTCAGAGACGAGCAGCGAGACGAAAAGAAAGTAAGCGGTAAGCAGTGAGCAGTGAGCAGTTTTCAGATTTGAAATCTCGAATCTCAAATTTTAAAATTCTTACTGCTCACTGCACACTGCTCACTAAGGACGATGAGACCGATGGAGAGCCCACAGCCCGAAGAGACTCTGTACGAGCGCGCGGAGCACGCCGCGCGCTTCATCCGCGCGCGTTTGGGTGTGGAAGCCCCGCGCACGGCGCTCGTGCTCGGCAGCGGCCTCGGCGCGTTCGCCGACGAACTGGAAGACGCGCAGCAGTTTTCTTACGAAGAGATTCCGGGCTTCGCGCGGCCCACCGTCGAGGGCCACGCGGGCCGTCTCGTCGTCGGAAGTGTCGAGGGACACCACGTCGCCGTGATGCAGGGGCGCTTCCATTTCTATGAGGGCTACAGGCTCGACGAGGTGACGTTTCCCGTCCGCACGCTCGGGCTGCTCGGCGTCCGGAGCCTCGTGCTGACGAACGCGGCGGGCGGGCTCAACAACTCTTTCACGCAAGGGTCGCTCGTCGTCATCTCAGACCACCTCAACCTGATGGGCGTCAATCCCTTGATCGGCAGGAACGACCCGCGTTTCGGCGTGCGCTTTCCCGATCTGACCGAGGTCTACGACCACGAGTTTCAGGATATCGCGGTGCGCGAGGCGCAGGGCATGAGCCTCGAACTGCGACGCGGCATCTACGCGGCGCTCACAGGGCCTTCTTACGAAACGCCCGCCGAGATACGCATGCTGCGCCTTTTAGGCGCGGACGCCGTCGGTATGAGCACCGTCCCCGAGGCCATCGTCGCGCGCCAGATGGGGATGCGCGTGCTCGGCCTCTCGTGCATCACCAACATGGCGGCGGGCGTCACCGACCAGCCCATCAATCACGAGGAAGTGATCGAGACGGGCGAGCGCGTCCACGCGACCTTCGCGGGGCTGCTGCGGAGAATCATCCCAAAGCTTTAATGAACTTCAATCGGGATAGTCCGCAGCAGCCCTGAAAGGGGCGGAAGAATTTAGCCCACGGCGCTGGGCCGTGGGGGAAGTGAAATGTCAGAGCATTGAGCCCCGCAAGGGGCGAAAGAAACGCAAGACCGAATGCCACATATCGCTCTCTTCTCTCGCCCCTTGCGGGGCTGGTGAAATTGATTTGACCCGGCTCACCCACGGCTCACGCCGGGGGCTAAAATCTTTCGCGCCTGAGGGCGCTTGCCGCGAACTGCCGAACGCAATCGAGAATTGAGAATGATTATTGGAATTTGCGGCGGCACGGGCTCGGGGAAAACGACCGTCGCGTATCGCATTCTGGAATCGGTGAGCACGGACGATGTGGTCTTCCTGCAACAGGACTCGTACTACCGCGACCTCGACCAGATGCCGCTCGACTACCGCCGGAAGGTCAACTTCGACCACCCCGACGCGCTCGATAACGACCTTTTCGTCGAGCACATCCGCGCGCTCAAGGCGGGTCGGACGGTCGAGCTGCCGCTCTACGACTTCAAGCATCACGCGCGCCGCGCCGAGACGCTCAGGATGGAGCCGCGGCCCATCATCATCATCGAGGGCATTCTGGTCTTCACCGACCAGCGGCTGCTCGACGAGATGGACATCAAGGTCTTCGTGGACACGCCCGACGACATCCGCTTCATCCGTCGCCTGCGCCGCGACGTGGCCGAGCGCGGGCGCACCGCCGAGTCGGTCATCGAGCAGTACCTCGCCACCGTGCGCCCGATGCACATGCAGTTCGTCGAGCCGTCGAAGCGCTACGCCGACGTCATCATCCCCGAGGGCGGGCATAATCTTGTGAGCATCGGCCTCATCTCGGGCCGCATCCGCGAGCGCATCGCGGACGACCGCCGCGAATCCGTCGAAGGCAAAATCTTCACGGGCTGCAACATCGAGAGCGCGGCCTACGAGCTGACGATGTGCGCCGAGCGCGTCACCATCTGGAAGGCGCTCTCCGAGGGCGCGCGGCGCTTCCGCCGCATCGCCGTCGTCGCCGACACCGAGCGACTGACGCCGCCCTGCGGCGCGTGCCGGCAGCTCATCTGGGAGTTCTGCGGCGACATCCCCGTCGTGCTCGCCAACCTGCGCGGCGACACCGAGACGCTGATGATGAGCGAACTCCTGCCGCGACCCTTCGACGCGCAGTTTCTGGAAGAGACGGGCGCGCCCGAACTCTGAGCAACGAAGTTTCGATGGAAAACAACGATAAGAAGAGAGCGGGCGACGACGGGGCCGTGCAACTGCCCGGCAACGAAGAGACGGCAATCGAGCGCACCGTCAACCATTACGTCGGCGACGCCATCCACCTCTTCCTCTCTCTGCTCGCCGTCCTCATCCTCGGCGTCGCCGCCGTCGCCACCTACCAGACCGCCGTCAACGATTTTCCGAAACTCCTCTTCTACACAGACGAGTACGACGTCCTCCAGAAGCTCATCCAGAACGTGCTGCTCATCGCGATTGCCGCCGAACTCGGGCTGCTGCTGCTCTATCACCGCACGAGTTCCGCTATCGAAGTCATCATGTTCGTCATTGCGCGCAAGATCGTCACCCCGGACATCTCGTCGCTCGATTTGTTGCTGAGCGTCGCCGCGCTCGCCGTGCTGCTCGTCGTCCGTTTCTACTACCTGCCGGGGAGGCCCAAGTGAGTTCACAAGTAAAGAGTTCGTCAGCCATCGTCCGGAGCGCCCCGGTGCGAGGATTTTTTCGTAAGCTGTCAACCGCGTTCGTCTCGGCCATCGTCCTTCTGTCTTCCGCGCTGCCCGCGGCTGCGGCGCAGAGGCCGAAGCGCGTTGACCTGCTCGTCACGGGCGGCACAATCGTGACGATGGACAAAGAGCGCCGCGTCATCGAGGACGGCGCGGTCGCGGTCGAAGGGGGGCGCATCGTCGCCGTCGGCAAACGAAGCGAGGTCGAGCGGCGTTATGCCGCCGCCGAGGTCATTGACGCCCGAGGCCGCGCCGTCATCCCCGGCCTCGTCAACGCGCACACGCACATCCCGATGACGCTCTTCCGCGGCATCGCCGACGACCTCGACCTCAATGAATGGCTGACGAAGTTCATCTTCCCCGCCGAGGCCAAGAATGTCACCGAGGACTTCGTCCGCACGGGGACGCAGCTCGGCCTCGCCGAGATGATTCGCGGCGGGACGACCACCTACTGCGACATGTACTACTTCGAGGACGCCGTCGCCGACGAGACGGCGCGCGCGGGCGTGCGCGGCGTGCTCGGCGAGACGGTGATTGATTTCCCCGTCGCCGACAACAAGACATGGGCCGAGGCGATGCGCTACACCGAGACTTACGTCGCGAAATGGCGCAAACACCCGCTCGTCACCCCGGCCATCGCGCCGCACGCGCCCTACACGGTCTCCGAGGCGCATCTCAGGGAAGTTCGCGCCTTCTCAGACCGCACGGGCGCGCCCGTGGTCATCCACGTCTCTGAGACGCGCAAGGAGGTCGAAGACATCTCGAAGCAGATGGGCGCGCGGCCCGTCGAGTATCTCGCCGCTATCGGCTTCCTGAGCGCGCGCACGGTCGCCGCGCACACCGTTCACATCACGGAGAAAGAGATCGGGCTCCTCAAAGACTTCGGCGTCGGCTCGGTCCACAATCCGCAGTCGAACATGAAGCTCGCTTCGGGCGTCGCGCCCGTGCCGCAGATGATGCGCGCGGGGGTGGCGCTCGGGCTCGGGACGGACGGCGCGGCCTCGAACAACGACCTCAGCATGTGGGAGGAGATGGACACGGCGGCCAAGCTCCACAAGCTCAACTCGAACGACCCGCGTGCCGTGTCGGCGGAAGAGGCGCTGATGCTGGCGACGACGGGCGGCGCGCGCGCCCTGCACATGGAAAAAGAGATCGGCTCGCTGGAGGCGGGCAAGCGCGCCGACCTCGTCGTCGTAGACCTCGACGCGCTCCATCAGACGCCGCGCTACAGTATCTACTCACACCTCGTCTATGCCACCAAGGCTTCGGACGTGCGGACGGTCGTCATTGAGGGCCGCGTGGTGATGCGCGACCGGCGACTACTGACGCTCGACGAGGTGTTGATCAAGAGGAAGGCGCGCGCGCTGCGCGAGCGCGTCTCGCGCAGCATCGCCGCCGCGCGGCCCCTCGCCGGGGCGGGTGCTGCCGCCGCCTGCGGGCGACGGAATAGCCGCGCGCGGGGTTGATACCACGCGCGAATGAGGCGATAATAACCCGCGAACCATGGATGAACCCTTTAAGCGAGCAAAATGCTCGCTTTTCAATTTCCGGAGTTATTTATAGTGAAGGGATTTCATATCTACGACGGCACGCGCTGTAAGATTTTTCTGCTGTGCCTGGCATTCATCCTCACCTCGGCCTCGGGCCTGCGAGCGCAAACAACATCCACAGACGCGGATTCGACACCCGCCGCCGCGGTGTCCGAGACCGAGGCGGTGCAGCGCCGTCTGGCGCGCGCACGCGCGCTGGCGGCGGTCGGCAAGCTGGCGGCGGCGGCGAGCGACCTCGAGGCGCTGCGCGCCGCGTCCGCCGACGAGTCAGTGCGCGACGTGACGCGCGTCCTGCTGATGAGCATCTTCGTCGAGATGCCTGACTACTCGCGCGCGCACGCGCTGCTCGAAGAGGCTTTCAAAGCTCGTCCGGCGGCGCAGCCGGACGACGCAAAGACGCACTCCTACTTCGCCCTCGCCGGTCAGACCATCCACGGCGTCCGCACGCACATTGAGCGTTACCGCTCCTTCGGCATCAACATCGCCGACAACGACCTCCCGGCTGAGGCCAATAGCGATCTCGACCAACTGCGCTCTCTGGTCGAACGTGTCGTCGCTAACGCCAAAGCGATCCGCGACGAGCAGGGCACGGGGGGGGCAGTCTCGAAGGGGCAGGATGCGACGGCACTTCTGGAAGACGCCGCGAGCGTCCGCCTGCGTCTCGCGCGGCACGAGCAGGACCGCGCGCGCTGGCAGGGGGAAGTCTCAGATGCGCGCCAGCGCCTCTTCGCCTCCGAGACGCGCATCGCCAGCATCAGCCAACTTCCGGCGACCCGCCCGCCGGCGACTCCCGCCTCCGCAAACGCCCCCGCCGGCGGTAACACGACGGGCGGCCCGTCCGACCGGAGCGCCACACAGCAAAAATCTTCGAGCGCGCCGCGCCGGCCCGCGCCGCAGCAGCAGAGTAGTCCGGCCCCGACGAACAGCGCCGCCTCTCCGCCTCCCGCGCCGCGGAACAATGCCGGGGCCGTCGCCGCGCCCGATGCGGACGCGAAGAACGCGGCGGAAGCGCCGGTTGCCGTCGGCTCGCTGGCGGGCAAAGCGATGCAGAAATACTCTCCTGCCTACCCCTCAATCGCGAAGGCCGCGCGCATCAGCGGCGTCGTGACGGTCTACCTGCTCCTCAACGAGAAGGGCGAAGTCGAGTCGGTGCAACGCGCCGACGGCCCCATGCAGTTGCGACAGGCAGCGATGGACGCCGCCCGTCGCTGGAAATTCAACCAGACCATCGTCAACGGCCAGCCCGCGCGCGTCACCGGCTACCTCAGCTTCAACTTCGCCTTGTAGTAGTCAGGCGCGCTGTTCTTCAAAGCCCCTGAAGGGGGGCGAAAGAATTTAGCCCACGGCGTGAGCCGAGGGTGGACGGAAACAAAGAACGTCGAGAGCCCCGGCAGGGGCGAAAGAAAATCGAGCATGAGAGACATGCCCTCTTGATTTTCTTTCGCCCCTGCCGGGGCTCTTAATTCTAAATGCGGCGTCGTTCCCACGGCCCGACGCCGTGGGCTAAATTCTTTCGCGCCTGCCGGGGCTCAAAAACGTCACCGCCTCGCGGCGTGGCTCTTGGCCGTCGGCTTCGGATTGATCTGCACGAGGAC
>JAIVJM010000104.1 GCA_020199995.1 Acidobacteriota bacterium
GAGGAGTACGATGGGGGCGAGCTGGTGGTGGAGGACACCTACGGCGTGCACAGCGTCAAGCTGCCCGCCGGGCACCTGATTCTCTACCCGGCGAGCAGCCTGCATAACGTGCGGCCGGTGACGCGGGGGACGCGCTTGGCCTCCTTCCTCTGGGTCCAGAGCATGGTGCGCGACGACGGCGAGCGCACGCTTCTCTTCGATCTGGACACGGCAATCCAGCGGCTCAGTAGTGACGCGGCCGATCACCCTTCGGTCGTGCAACTCACAGGCGTTTACCACAACCTGCTGCGCCGCTGGGCCGACGTGTAATAGAAGCTGGGCGGCAGATCATTCGGGGGAATAATTGAGAGTGAAGCGGATTCGTAGAATCATTTTCTGGTGCCACCTGACGGCCGGCGTGTTCGCCGGCATCGTCATCCTGGTTATGTCGGTGACGGGCGTGCTGCTGGCTTACGAGCGTCAGATCACGTACTGGGCCGACACGCGCGGCTATAACGTGGCGCGACCCTCACCGTCGTCTGGGCGCCTCCCGCCGGAGGCCCTGCTCGCCAAGGTGCGCGAGTCCCAGACGGCATTCCCCTCTGCCCTGACGGTCCGCACCGACCCTGAAGCCCCCGCGCAGGTGAGCTTCGGGCGCGAGCGCACGCTCTACGTCAACCCCTATACGGGCGAGGGGCTTGGCGAAGGCGCGCCGGGCGTGAGGGCGTTCTTCCGCAAGGTCACGGACTGGCACCGCTGGCTCGGCGCCGAAGGCGAAAGCCGCGCCGTCGGTCGCGCCGTAACGGGCGCGTGCAACCTGGCCTTCCTGTTCATCGTAGGGAGCGGCGTCTACCTCTGGTGGCCGCGGAAGTGGTCGCGCTCGGCAGTGAGGGGCGTGACCTGGTTCCGGCGGGGACTGCGGGGCCCGGCGCGCGATTTCAACTGGCACAATACACTCGGCTTCTGGTCGGCCATACCTCTTTTCGTCGTCGTGCTTTCATCGGTCGTCATCTCTTACACCTGGGCCGGTAACCTCGTCTACCGCCTGGCCGGCGAAGAGCCTCCCGCGCCGCGGAGCAGCGCGCCGCCAGGAGCACCTGCCGGAAACGCGGCCCAGCAACGACAGGAGGGTGCCAAAGCCGGGGAAGCGTCGCTCGATAGGCTTAATCTCATGTGGGCCCGCGCGGAGCAGCAGGTCGAGGGCTGGCAGAGCATCAGCCTGCAACTGCCGCCCAAGCCGGACGCGCCCGTGACGTTCACGATTGACCGGGGCAACGGCGGCCAGCCCCAAAAACGCGCGCAACTTACACTGGATAGAAAGAGCGGCGAGGTCGTGAGGTGGGAGCCTTTCTCCAGCTCCAGCACGGGGCGGCGGCTCCGCTCGTACCTGCGGTTCGCTCACACGGGTGAGGTGGCGGGGGTCGTCGGACAGACTGTGGCTGGGCTGGCGTCGGTTGGGGCCGTCGTGCTCGTCTTGACCGGACTGTCCCTCGCATGGAGGCGCTTTCGCGCGTGGGCGGCGAAGCGACTGGCCGGAGCAAGTAGTGCGGTGGGTCAGGCCGAACCGGCGTTGGGTCTACGCGATGAGCAGGCCGAAGCTTTAGAGTCTACAGTACGGTAAGACATCTCCCACATTCTCTTTGTGATCATCAAAATTGCGGATGAGCCTTACGTCCTTTAGTTTCGCCCGAATTACCTGTCACGGCTTTTTCGCGGCCGGATGCTCTACGATACTAATGCGGCACCGGCGAAAGTATCTTCGGAGTGTCGCGCGCCACGGAGTAGAAGGAGTAGGTCCAGTAACGCGCCTCAGAATCTTTGACTTGCTCCCGGAAACCTCGTAAACTCCACGCCTCCACTGGCGCCGAAAGGCCGGCGCCGGAGACTAGGCCCGGTCTCCTGGTTCGGCCTTCACTACGACCCCATCCCAGACCGACGAACGTTTGCCGCCATGAAGAAGATGTTCACTACCGTAGTGTCCTGGTTGCTGATCCTTGTGCCTGTCTCCGGGCTCGCACAGTCATCCGCGCCCGAGGCTCAAAAGAAGCAGGACACGCGCGGGATAGTCGTCTCGACCGAGCAGGCTAAGCCTGCCTTAGCCCCACAGCCGGCTCCCGGTCCTTCGGCGAACAGGCCCGAGCCGGTTCTCCAGGCGGGGCACACGAAGCCTGTCAACGCGGTTGCCTTCAGCCCCGACGGCCGCTGGCTCGCATCGGGCGGCAACGACGATGCGGTCAAGATCTGGGACTTAGCGACGGGGGGCGTCCTGCGCACGCTCTACGGCCACTCCGCCAACGTCAACGCCCTCGCCGTCAGCCCCGACGCGAGACTGCTCGCCTCGGCGAGCGGGAACATGACCGACAGACGAGACCTCTCGACCTTCAGGAAAGGCGGCGTCGTGGGCGGGGCGCAGGACAACACGGTGAGAATCTGGGAGGTGAAGACCGGGCGGGAGCTTAAAGTCCTGCGCGGCCATGAGCTGCCCGTCGGGGCCGTGGCGTTCAGCCCCGACGGTCTCAAACTGGTCAGCGTGAGCGGCGATTCGGTGAAGGTCTGGGAGGTCGGGACCGGGGTCGAGGTGCGCTCGCTGAAGACGAAGTACGAAAAGAGCGGCATGGAGAAGTACGACACCTTCAGGTCCTTCTCCATCTTCGGGACGGACAAGAGGGAGACGCAACAGGCCGAGTGGCAGAAGAACCTGAAGAGGTCGGGTTCGAAGATGGCCGTCAGCCCGGACGGCAGACTCGCCGCCGTCGGTCAGCCCGAGAAAATCGTCAGGCTCTACGACGTGCCGGGCGGGCGTGAGTTGCGGGAGCTGACATTCACAGCCGTCCCCGAGGCGGAAAGCTCGAGCCTAGCCTTCAGCCCGGACGGGCGTTTGATCGCCCACGCCAAGTCGGGCGGCGTGTTAAGCGTCCAGGAGGCCGCCACGGGGCGCGAACTCTACCAGTTGGACGCCAGCCCCGGTAAGTCGCCGCCGCGCGTCGGGTTCAGCCGCGATGGGCGGCTGCTCGTGACGGCCACCGACGCCGCCGCGGACGGCGGGCGCGACGTGATGAAGCTGTGGGACGCGGCGGCGGGGCAGTTCTTGCGCGAGTTGGGGACCGACCCGGAAGCCCGGAGCGGCAGCCGCGTCATCAGCTTCAGCCCCGACGGCCGTCGGGTCGCGACCGTCGCAGCGGGGAGCAAAAAAATTAGGATCATCGACGCCGCGACCGGGAAGGAGGTGCGCGCCCTGCAGACGGGGAACGCGGACGACAAGGCCCGCGCCGAGCAAGCCGCCTTCATCAGAACGATCGACCCAAAGGTGTTGGCCGAACTCCGGGAGAGGGGCATCATGACTCCCGAGCAGGTCATTGACGCCGTGGAAGCGATGGGGACGGTCGCCAATGAGAAGTTTCAGGTGGGCAGCGCCGTCAGCTTCAGTCCCGACGGGCGATTCCTCATCACGCGCCGCACGCTCCTGAAGAACATGACGACCGAGGTGTGGGACACGGCTACCGGAACACCCGCGGGCCCCGCCCTCGACCCATCACTGCGCGACAGGGGGAAGCCGCATTTCAGCCCGGACGGGCGCTACCGCGTGGCCCCCCTTTTCCCCCTCAAGGGCGTTTATACGACGTCGGCCAGGGACTATATCTCCCTGTTCGGAAAGGACGATTGGGACAAGATTTATGATCAGGAGGTTGACCTCTACGACGGCAGCTCTGACAGGAAAATACGCAGCCTGAGCGGCGGCAAAGCGTCTGACATTGGCATCATCCCGGCCGTGGGCTTTGATCCCGGCGGCGGCCTAGCCGCCCTCACCGGATTCGAGAAGAAGGAAAGATCAATCCTCGTCTTCGAGACGGCCACGGGACGCCGGGCGGGCAGGTTTCCGATCAACGATGACGAGCAGAGCGGGGCCGTGACGACCCTCGCAATGAGTGCGGACAAGCGCCTGCTCGCAGCGGGGTACGCGAGCAAGGTAGACATTTTCGAGATCGCCACGGGCAGGACTTTACGCACGCTGCCCCACGCCGGCCGGATTACGTCGCTCACCTTCAGCCCGGACGGCCGCTTCCTCGTCGCCCTCGGCGAGAGCAACGACAAGCACATCTGGGACGCCTCCTCGGGCGAAAAGCTGGCGACGCTCGTAAACCTCGCCGGCTCGTTCGGCGGTGGCGGTGACTGGCTGGTCGTCACCCCGGACGGGCTCTTCGACGGCTCGCCCGCAGCCTGGGGCCAGCTCCTCTGGCAGTTCGGCGGCGACACCTTCGACGTCAGCCCGGCCGAGACCTTCTTCAATGAGTTCTACTACCCGGGCCTGCTCGCCGAGGTGATGGCGGGCAGAAGGCCGAGGGCTCCGAAAGACATCGCGCAACTCGACCGCCGCCAACCCGAGGTGAAACTGTCCCTCGCGGGGGACGCCTCCGGTCGAGTAGTGAAATTAAAGGTCGAGGTCGGGGAACGTACCGGGGACCAGAGTAGCCCGTCGGGGAGCGGGGCCCGCGACGTGCGGCTGTTCCGCAACGGCTCGCTCGTCCGCGCCTGGCGCGGCGACGTCCTGCAGGGGCGGTCGGCCGCGGAGCTCGTGGCCGAGGTCCCCCTCGTCGCGGGGAGTAATCAATTCACGGCCTACGCCTTCAACCGCGACAACGTCAAGAGCTCCGACGCCGGGCTCGAGGTCACCGGGCCCGAAGCCCTACG
Source organism: Acidobacteriota bacterium (assembly GCA_020199995.1). Lineage (GTDB taxonomy): Bacteria > Acidobacteriota > Blastocatellia > Pyrinomonadales > Pyrinomonadaceae > JAIVJM01. The sequence continues at coordinate 4,669 of JAIVJM010000104.1, forward strand.
CCGCGCCGGGACCGCCTACTTGATCGCGGTGGGGGTGAACAAATACGAGAACCCGCAGTACGACCTCAAGTACGCCGTGGCCGACGCGCGCGAATTCGCGGCCGAGGTCGGCAGGCGAATGGCGGCCCTCGGCGGCTACGCGGAGGTGAAGGCGGTGACACTCTTCGACGCCGAGGCGACGAAGGCGAACCTGCTCGCCGCCCTCTCCCGACTCGCCGGCGGCCCCGGCGGGGCGGCGGACGTCCCCGAATCAGTCCGACAGCTCCCCCCGGCGCGGCCCGAGGATACGGTGATCGTCTACTTCGCCGGCCACGGGACAGCGCAGGGCGACCGCTTCTACCTCATCCCGCACGACCTCGGGTACGCGGGCGCGCGCGACCAACTCGACGAGCCGGGGCTGCGTCTGATGCTCTCGCGCAGCGTCTCGGACGAGGAGTTGCAGGAGGCCGTCGAGAAAATCGACGCCGCTCAGATGATGCTCGTCATCGACGCCTGTAACTCGGGCCAGGCCTTGGAGACGGAGGAGAAGAGGCGAGGGCCGATGAACACGAAGGGGCTGGCGCAGCTCGCCTACGAGAAGGGGATGTACGTGCTGACGGCGGCGCAGAGCTACCAGGCCGCGCTTGAGGCGGCGCAGCTCGGGCACGGGTATCTGACCTACGCGCTCGTCGAGGAGGGGTTAAAGACAGCGGCCGCGGATAAAGAACCAAGGGACGGCCTGCTGGTGGCGCGGGAGTGGATCGACTTCGCCGCCGAGCGCGTGCCGCAGATGCAGGAGGGCAAGTTGAGAGAGGCACGCAACTTGAAGTTGAGCATAGCCTTCGCGCAAGGCGGCCAGGGCGACGCCGCACGGCAGGACGTTCAGCGCCCCCGCGGATTCTACCGAAGGGAAGTGGGGAACAGCCAGTTGACGATCGCCAAGCCGGGCGCCAAGTAACCAGCCGCCCCCAGCGTCAGAAATGCTGCGTGGCCAGACGCAAGGATCATCCGCACTTTTGGTGGTTGCTAGGGACTTGCCATCGCACCAGGAGAATCACCCTACACAGCGGCGGTTTACTACGCCATCGACGGCGCTGTCGCGAACATAAACTGGGGGGCGGCAGGTAAGCCCGCAGCCCAGGCCTGGTATCAAT
>JAIVJM010000351.1:0-1227 GCA_020199995.1 Acidobacteriota bacterium
TAGGTCACGAGCCAACCGTCGTCTTCTGCCCTGGCGTTCGGGCGCGGCACGAAGACACCCTCCCCACCGATACGCACTTTGCCGTGACCATGGCGTTCACTCACGCCTTTCTCAAAGTCGTACTTAAGGAGTTCGTTATACTCATTTATGTTAAAGGCGTAGCCATATCGTGTCCGGCTTCCCAGGAGCCTCTCGTTGATGCGTGGAAAGTCAGTAGGCACGTCGTCGAGCGCTTCTTCCCGCGCGGTCCCGGTCTTCAGGTTCAACCGCCAACGATACATCACGGGCGCAAACTCTTTGCCGATGGGCGGGTCGTCAACCGACCGCGCGGCTGGCGGCATGAAGAATGAGTCTGGAAACCCCTCTGTACGGCAGGCCAGCAGTACCACCTCGTCGTCTTCTTCGTAAGCATTCAGCGTGTGGAACACGTAGCAAGGGGAGACCTCGAACCACCTGATGTCCTGGCCCTTGCCGTATCGGGGCAGGACTCCGATGCGTGTGCCTAGCGCCGGTTCGAATTTCAGCAATGGCTGACCCCGCAGCAGGCGCTTAAAGCTGACCGTCAACGGCACGTCTATAAAGATGGTGTGCTGCGGCGTGACGGCGAAGTCGTGCATGATGACGGGCCGGGGAATGTCTATGGAAGTGATGCCTGAGATTTCTCCCTGCGGACTGACCACACCGTATTGGACAGACGGCTTGAACATACTGTAGCCAAAAAAGAGCATCTCCCCCGTCGCCGGGTCCACCTTCGGGTGGGCTGTGAACGGATGCTTTAACTTTCCGCCGTAGTTGTAAGTGCAGACCGTATCCAGGTCCGGGACTTGAATCTCGTGCGGTGCGCCCCCTTCCCAGAGGGCCAGCAAACGGCCGTCATGGCAGACGAGGGCAGTATTCGCCGTGTTCTTTATCATGGGGAGGCGCTTGAGTCCGTTTCGTATCAGTTGCACAAGCATAGCGACACCGGGCGGGTCAAGAAAACTTCCGAACAGCGCACGGCCCGCCGCCTTTTCAGCCTTCCAGTACGGAGTCTGTATGTAGCGGTTGCGATAACTGGCCCGGCCTTCCCGGATTCGCACTCCGTGGAGCATACCGTCGCCCTCGAACACGTGGTAATTCTTGATAGGCGGGAACTGCGGGTTGGGGCCGTTGCGCACGAACATGCCGTCCATCTCCGGCGGCAACTTGCCTGTCACTGTCAAATTATCCACCGCAACTTCTTCATGG
>JAIVJM010000351.1:1236-2699 GCA_020199995.1 Acidobacteriota bacterium
TTCGCTGTGGTCGAGGCGTCTTTGGTTGAGACATTCCGGCGGTTCATACGCATAACACGGTTCCTCGTTTTTATCAGATGGAAAGGTTAAATCTGCAATGGAGCAGCCCTGCGACCCAATTAAACGGACACGCCTAATAGCCACTACAGATAAGTCTCGCGCATGAAAGCAAAGCTATCCGAGTGCCGTTTGAATTGATGGGTGGCGCGTTACCATTACACAGTCGTCCGCAGGCTTATTCCATGCACTGATATGCATTCTTAGGGATTTTGCCCTTTCGGAATCTAACATCTTTCGCCTGGAGTGTCGGGGTAGGCTTGGGAGGATTGGCACCCTTCGGAACTATCCATAGCTCGGCCATCCATTTTTCACGATAGCCGCCATTTATTATAACTAACCGATTCGCATCGAAACCTCGCGTGTCCACAAGATAAGGCTTCATGCGCGCGGCACGGGCTTGAGCCTCTCCGAGTCTTGGTACTCTTGGACGCGAACTATAGCAGGAAGCATAGCGACGACCCTCATAGAAGATGATATAGCCCTGCGTTTCCGGCTCATTCAATAACTGGATTGCAAAATTATCTAAACGAGCCTTCTCATCCCCACAACAAATATTTTCGAATTTATCAACTAGTTTGGCTACATTGGAATTTTGAGAAAAAGAGGTAAGGTTAGCCGATAAGCTAAAGAAGACAATCGCTAGAAGTAGTTTTCTCATGATTCACTCTCTACGCTGGCATCCAATTCACCTTGATGCCCGAATTAACCGGGCGCGCACGAGCCACCGAAACTATCCAAATTCTTGATGACATGCAAGCTAATTCCGCTCGCGTTAAATGAGTTGTGAGACGCGGCACTCAAAACCGTTCTCACTTAAACATGCCCTTCCACCTTATTTCCGTTATTGTAGATGATAGCTCACTCCTTCTGATACGCGAAAGAGATGTTTTCTACCCACACGATCTCCCACTTCCGCAGCACAAAGCCGGATTGCAACTCGTAATGCAAGCGAAGCCTGCCAGCCAGCTTTTTCTTAGACCCTTGCTGCTCCGCGCGCGGCGACGTGCGCGTTCGCATGTCAATGACGAATGTCGCCTTATTGCCCGCGAGTTGCTTCTCCACAATCTCTATCTCCTTCGGCTCGGAGCGGTCGAATCGCCAGCTTGAGGGTTCCGCAGCGCCGCCCTCCGCCGGCACTTCGACCCACTCTCCGTTGATGTCCTCGCGGATATTTTCCAAAGTGATTTCAGGCCGAGGGGTTTCGGGGGGCTTGCCGCCCTCGCAAGCGACTGCTAACGCTGACAAGAGTAAGAGTAGAAGCAAAGAAAATTCTCGACGGCTCACAAGTAAGTCCTCAGCACAGATATAAGCATTTAATCGGCGCGCCCGGTACGGGCGGAGCTAAATTAAATCTGCAAATAGCAAAAGTTACAGCCCTGTGTGTTCTCGCCACGAGCCACAGG
>JAIVJM010000272.1 GCA_020199995.1 Acidobacteriota bacterium
GCCCAGCTCCGCGTAGACGTTCCCGAGGTTGTAGTAGGCGTCCCCGTTCTTCGGGTCAAGGGCGATGGCCTGCTCGAAGGCGACGACCGCTTCCACCAGCCGTCCTTCAAGCGCGAATCTCGCCCCGTCGCGGTAGTAGACGCTCGCGCGCGACACATCCTGCGCGGCCACTGCCGCGACGCTCAACACACACAGGACGAAGCCGAACAAAAAAGTCTTCCTCATAGGGCACTCATCTTCTCACACGCTCTCGGGCGGGGGGGCCGAGGCGGCAGCCGGTGTGTGGGAAGTGCTTCGCGGCATGAGGGTGTCGCGCCGCTTCGCACGTTGGGGGTTTGACGACCAACCTGTTTCGGGGATACTTGAAGCCTGGTGGGAGAGCCAAGCGCAATCTCTTTTTGCGTCTATGCCGCCGATTATATTCCAAGCGCACGACGTTGTCCAAGAACTGCCCAGCCGCGAGGATGCGCGCCCGAGAGTTTCTGGCATAATGTTTCAAAGACAGTTTAAAGCTCAACGGTTCGAGGTTCAAAGCGACGAGGCGGCGCCCGAGAAGCATCGCCCTCTTACTTCGGAAACCCGTGCTTCAAACTTTGGACATTGAACTTTGAGCCGGGATAGAAAATATGACTGCCACTTTCAACGACCTGATCGCGCTGATGTCCACACTGCGCTCGCCCGAGGGGTGTCCGTGGGATCGCGAGCAGACTTACGCGAGCCTCGCGCCGATGCTTCTTGAGGAGGCCTACGAAGCCTTCGAGGCCGTCGAGGCGGCGCGCGAGGGGCGGCCCCACGAGCTGCGCGACGAGCTGGGCGACCTGCTCTTCCAGATCGTCTTCTACGCGCAGGTCGCGCGCGAGCGCGGCGAGTTCACGATTGAAGATGTGACGGACGCGATTCACTCGAAGATGGTGCGCCGCCACCCGCACGTCTTCGGCGACGTGCGGGTGCGCGACAACGAAGAGCTTTTGCGCAACTGGGAGGCGATGAAGGCCGAGGAGAAGCGCGCGGCGGGCAAGGACAAGGGCGACGGCGCGGAGACGTCGCTCTTGGACGGCGTCTCGGCCAAAGCTCCCGCGCTGATGGAGGCGCACCAGCTCGCCACCAAAGCGGCGCGCGTCGGCTTCGACTGGCAGAACCTCGAAGACATCTTCGACAAGCTCCACGAGGAGATCGAAGAACTCCTCGCGGCCATCAAGGAGCGCGCCGCGAGCGCCCCCGGCGCGGAAGCCGAGGCCGCGCGCGTCCGCGAGGAGGTCGGCGACCTTCTCTTCGCCGCCTCGAACATTGCCCGCCACCTCGAAGTCGAGCCCGAAGCCGCCCTCAAGCTCACCAACCGCAAATTCCGCCGCCGGTTCCGGTACATCGAACGCGGGCTCAAGGAGCGAGGACGCGAACCCGGCGCGGCGACGCTGGACGAGATGGAAGAGCTGTGGCAGGAGGCCAAAAGCGCCGGCGGAACTTAAAAGTCGGTAGTGACAGGCGACGGCCAAAACGGTTATCTTATTTTCCGTTGGAGGGCACCGTTTAAAGCTTCAGGAGGTTCGAGACGCGGATGGGCATGATTCAGTTCGTCAACAACTACGACGACCTCTCGACGGACAAGGGCTACCAGTTCAAGTTCTATTGCGACAAGTGCGGCAACGGCTACATGTCGCGCTTCCAGCCTTCAATCACGGGGACGGCGGGGTCATTGCTTCGCGCCGCGGGGAACATCTTCGGCGGCTGGGCGAGTTCCGCCGGCGACTCGGCCTACGAGCTTCAGCGCGCCGTCGGGGGCAAGGCGCACGACGAGGCGCTCCAGCAGGCCATCGAAGAGGGCAAGACGCATTTTCACCAGTGCTCGCGCTGCGGGAAGTGGGCGTGCCCGGAGGCGTGCTGGAACGCCGGGGCGGGGCAGTGTGAGGAGTGCGCGCCTGATTATCAGGAGGAGCTGGCCTCTTCGCACGCTCACGCCAAGGCCGATGCCACGCGCGAGCAACTCCACGAGAAAGCGCGCTCGACCGATTACGTTTCGAAGATAGACGTGAGCGCCGGGGCGACGGTCAGGGCACCGACCCCCGACGAGCAGCAGCAGCGGCAGCAGCAGCAGCAGGCCGCCACATCCACCTGCTCGGCCTGCAATGCGGAGGTCGGCAAGGCCAAATTCTGTCCCGAATGCGGGACGCCGACCGCTCCGCCCCGCCTAACCTGCGTCGGCTGCGGCCACCAGCCCGAAGTCGCGTCGAAGTTCTGCCCCGAGTGCGGCGGCAAGATGTCCGTCACCAGCTAAATTCTTATACGGAAGCTCGACCGTAAGCGAGGGCGTGGGCTGAAATCAGAAGTCCGCAACGCGGTACGCTGAATTGAAAGACAAAAGCATGTGCCTTCCGTTCTGCGTTCCGCGTTGCGGACTTCTGCGTTCCTTCTGCGCCCTCCCTAAAGGTCGGGCTTCCGGCATTAACTCAACTCGGCGATCTCTTTTTCGAGCGCGAGCAGCGTGCGTTTGAGCATCTCGCGGTGAGGGCGCGCGCCTGTGCGCTCCAACTGTTCGAGCGTGCGGGCGCGTGACATCTTGAGCGCGTCGAGCCGCTCGCGGCGCGCTCGCAACTCGGGTGTGAGCTCCTCGAAAGCCGCGCGCTGCGACGTCTCGCGCGCGTCCATCTCGTCAATCTGCGCTTCGACGGCTTTGCTCTCCCAGCCTCTCGCCATCAGTCCGCCCCTCCAGAAAAAAAACGGGCGGCCTGTGTTTGAAAAACAGGCCGCCCGCTCAGTTCAAAAGCACCTCGGCAAGACTTCGCGCCGCCTCAGTACTGGTCGTTGATTTGCAGCGTCCGCAGGATGTTGTTGAACGACTGCTGGTAGCTGGCCTGCTCGTTGCGCGGTGCGACCGCCGCCATGTAGAAGAGGTCGCCGCTGCGGAGCAGGGTCGTGACGATGGTCACGGTCTCGCTCTGCCCGGTCACGGGCGAGCGGCCCGCGAGCGTCGTGGCAATCGCCTGGCGACCGTCAACGGTCGTCCGGCGCGAGCCGGCGCTGCGCAGGTAGTTGTTCACCTGAAGTAGTCCGTTCAGGTATTCCTGCGTCGCACTCCGGAGGTCCCTGGCCTGCTGCGGACGATCCATGCCGAACATGACACCGTGCGTGATGCCCTGCGAGCCGTATGCGCCCTCGGGGGCGTATGTCACCGTGTTGCCGTCGCCGCCGAGAGCGCGCCAGTTGTTCGGCACGGCTACGCGGAAGAGGTTGTTGCCCTCGTTGCGGTAGCTCGCCGAAGGATACGCGACGCGCTCGCCGCGCTCATAGGTGTCATTCTGCTGCGGATAGCGATTGTCGCCGCCTCTCTGATCAGGATAGCGATTGTCGCCACCCTGATTCGGGTTACGCTGCCCGGAGCGCGCGATCTCTTCCATCGAGCGAGCGCGCGGATAGCTGCGCAGGCGCTGCTGCACATTGCGGAAGTCCGCCGAGTCCTGACGCGCGCTGTTCGGGTTGACCCTGAGGAGCGCCGCCTCCTGATTGATGCGCTCGTAGCGGTTGCCCGGATTCGGGTGGCTCGAAAGCCACTCGGGGCCGCCCGAACCGCCGCCCTGCTGCTGGATGGTGCGGAACATGTTCGCCAGATCGCGCGGGTCGTAACCGGCACGCGCCATGATCTGCGCACCGAGAATGTCGGCCTGCGTCTCATACTTGCGGCTGTACTTCAGTGCGCCCGCGCCGAAACCAATCTGGCTCCCCGCGCCGATAACCTGTCCGATGCCGCCGCCGATAACCGCACCGGCAATCTGTCCGAGCACCGAGCCGATCAACATCGGGCCGCCCGGCAGCGCGAACGCGTTGATGTCGCGCGCATCCACGACGTCGAACGAATAGCGGAAGCCCGGTTGCCGGAACTCTTCGGGGATCGCGGCGACGAGCCGCTGGCCGACCGACTCGACGTACCCGTCAATATTGTTGTCGCGCATGATCGGCATCTGCTGCTCGACCTGCCGCGCCGCGTCCTGCCCGAGCTTGACGTCGTCCTGCACGTTGTACTTGTTCTTCGGCATCTCGATGCGCGTCTGCCCGAGCGCCGTAAGCGGCATCGCGAAGACCAGAAGCGCCATGAGCCATGCCGACGCGCGACGCGCACTGTTGTTTTTGATAGCTGTCATTTTAATCTCCTCCGTCGAGAGCGACTTTTGTTTCGCGTCACCCTCGAAGATCATCCGCAAAGTCTAAAAGCGGCACGCCTCCCCGATTGCTTTCGCCAGAGGTCGTGCCGCTTTTCGATGAAAGCTTCTCCCCTCCGGACTTTCAAAAACACTTTCCCGACGGAAAGCATTGCGGAGCGAGGAGAGTGTCAACTTTTTCGTCACCCGATGTCGCGTATCGTGCGCCCGCAACATCCCTGGCTGACTACATTTAGATGTCTTCCGGCAGCGAGGCGTTGGCCTCTTTACCTTCTTCTCCCCCGGCGTCTTCCGACGCCCCGCGCACGAGGTTTCACGGGAGTCTGTCGATTCTGTTGCGTCCCGTCCACAGCGCCCTCCGGCCCTTCAAATCTGACGGTCACGCCCGCCTGCGGGCGCTGAATCGAGACGGCGACGAAGGGCGAGGAGATAACCTGCGTTGTAATATCTCCGGACGCCGGACGCCGCTCGTTGACACTCACAGCAAGCACAGTGCCAACACGTTTAATGCCCGTAATCTCGACGCTGTAACCGCCTGTCGGCCTCCGGCCCTGATACACGACGATGACGGCGCGCGTATCAAAGTTGACATCGGGCAGGAGCCGCCCGCCGCCGACGGAATTCCACGCGCGCCGCCACGCTTCGGCGTTCGTCATCAACTCGACGGCGCGGACGCCCTCGTAGCCGCTCACGGTTCCGGTCGCGAGCACGGAAAAGTCCACCGGCTTCGCCTCGTCGGGCTCAACAGTAGCGGCGGACGCATTCGAGCCCGCGCCGCGCGCCCGCGCGCCGTCTTCGCCGAGCATCGCCATGCGCAGGACTGGGACGGGCGGCATGCCGTAACTGAGGAGCCGGTCGTGAAATCGCCGAGCCGAACGCCGCGCGCACGCGCGAGGGCGTCTGCCGAAGCTTCAGGAGCTGGTAGTAGTGGCCCGGATACGCCTCGTGAATGGAAATGATCGGAAGCTGGAAGCGGTTGTAGTGGCTGAGATGCTCCTCCCTCTGCTGCGGCGTCCAGGCGGCGTCGGGCGGGGTCACGTAGTAGAAGCTCTCGGTCGCGACGCGCTCGAAAGGCCCCGGCGTGTCCATCGAGGCGAAGCTCAGAGCGCGCGCGTACTCGGGCGTCTCGGCGACGATTAAATTCTCGCGCGCGGGCGGGGTCAGGATTTCTTCTGTGCGGACGAAGGCGCGGATGCGGTCAAGCTCGGCGCGCGTCTCGCCGACGAGGCCGTCGGCGGTCGGGTGCTCGCGCCCGAGGAGCTGGAGGGCCGCGACCACGCCGCGCCCCGGCGCGGCCTCTTCCGCGACCGAGCGCATCTCGTCCTGCGTCTCGCGTAAAAGTCTCTCGCCTTCACGCTGGAGCTGCGCGAGCGGCGTCTCGATCATCTCTTCGTAGAGGAGCTTGCGGCGGAAGCTCTCCGCGCCTATCCGGTAGTCGCCCGTCGAGCGCGGCAGAAGCTCCGCGCGGAGCCACTCACGGAAGGACGTGAGAGCCGTGATGACACCTTCGTTCGAGGCGTGGAATTCGGCGCGGCGCGCGGCGCTCAGGTGGCTCCCGCCCGCGCGCTCGAACATCTGCGGCACGACCCGCGCGAAGAAATCGAGGCTCCCGCCGACCTGCTCGATGGCCGTCTCGGTGTAGATGCGCGGCGGGTCTTCGAGATTGACGCGGGCGTCGGCGAGCAGTCGCGCGATCTGGCGCTCGCGCGCGAGCACGGCGTCGAGCCGCTGCTCGATGGGCGCGTAGGCGCGCTTCAGGATGTGGTCCACGCTCGCCGAGGCGAGCGTGTTATAGACGTTCGGGTTGCGCCGCCACATGCGCAGGTCTTCGAGTTCGAGTAGTTGCGCGCGCGTGTGGGAGCCGAGGACGAGGTAGTCGTAGCGCGCCTCGGGCGAGAGCCTCCACTCGGGGACGCGCGCGAGTTCGGCGAGCACGCCGCGCAAACGTCGCACCTCGCGCGCCACACTGCCCGCGTCGCGGGCTTCAAGCTGCGAGTCGAACTCGTGCAGGCCCGCGGAGGTGGCCTCAGTCGGGTTGAAGGCGTAGTGGCCTCGCAGGTATGCGTCGGCGATCTGCGCGACGCGCGCATCCTGCGCCCGGTTGGCGACGACGGCGGAAGCGCCCGTCGGGGGGGTGGTGGCGGAAGAGCGCGCCGGAGGGTGTGGCGGGGGGGCGTAAGAAGAGACGCGAAAAGCTTCCTTCTCATCAAGCGAAACATCCCCAGAAGTGTTGAGACGGAAATCATGTCGAATGTTGCAGAGGGAGATCAGGCCACCCCGAAGATTAACACAAAAACAGTTTTCAGTTTTCAGTTTTCAGCCTCTCACTTGCGGCTTCGGGGATTTGAAATCTCCAATCTGAAATTCCAAACCTCAAAACCCGGAATGCTGATAACTTAAAACTGCGAACTGAAGACTGTCCTTCACTTCATCGGGTTGATGCGCTCGTTGATCATGCGCGTGGCGTCGTCGAGGGGCGCGACGTGATGCGGCTTGCCCTTGAGGACGCGGATTCCGGAGACAAGGAGGAAGATGAAGGAGGCCAGCCAGAAGAGGGTGCCGCCGAGTCCGCTGTCGGTGATCGCCTCGATGATGCCGAAGATGAATGCCCCGGCAAGGATAACGAGCTGGAGCGCGAGCCCCTGCGCGGCGTGGAAGCGCGTGCGCGTCTCGTGGCGCGGCACGATGAGCAGCTCGATGATCGAGGCGACGAGCCCGACGTAGAAAGGCGCGTAAGGCAGCGCGTTCGCGATGTTCTCGGGGATGCCCAGTTTCGTCACGTGACGCGAGGAAGGCTCCGCGCCCGCCGTGAAAGGCGAGAAAGGCCCCGGCGGCGGCGCGCCCGTCACGGCGGGCGGCTGGTGCGGCTCCGCGCCGAACGTCGTGTAAAGATGTGACTGCTGCTGCTGCTGCTGCTGCGGCGGCGGCTGGTAGGCGGGCGGGACAAAGACGGACGGGTACGTATCGGATATCTGCTCGTCGAAGCGGCGCGTCGGGTCGCCGGCGAAGGGCTGCGGCTGCGGCTCGCCTGCGGCCCCGCCCGTCTCGCCGCGCATCTCGTCTGTGCGCCGGACGAAGTCGGGGTCGAGCGGGTCGGTGTCGTACTTGCTTCTCTTCTCCGTCATAACGCTCTCTTACGAAACGCGGGCGGGCGCGGTTTCGGCTTCGGTCGTGCCGAGCCGCCTCAATCGTCCGACAGGTCGAAGCCCACGCGCTCCCAGCGGCCCTCTCTCTCCAAGATGCGGAAGGCGCGCAAGACCGGCTCGCCCCGGTCGAAGCCGATGATGAAGTAGACCGCCGACGGGTAGAAGGCGAGCTTGACATCGGTCGGCGACGGCACGGGGTCTGCGGAGCGCGGGTGTGAGTGATAAATCCCCAACAGCTCCTCGCCGCGCTCGCGCATCCGCCGCTGCGCGGCAAACAAATCCTCGGGCGCGGCCTCGTAAGTCACCGTCGCGTCGCCCGCCACGTTCCGCATCCGGTAGACGCACTCCGCACGCCCGCCACGACCGCCCAGAAGCCCGCAGCACTCCGCCGGGCTCGCCTCCCGCGCGTGCGCGTACATCCCCTCGACCAGCGCGCGCCGGAGAATCTTAATGACAGAAGCGGTTCCCTCGTCTTGATCCGTCATCAGTGCCGTCCGATGCGGGCGTCCGGTTTTTAATCTTCGACGATTCTGATGTGCAGCTCGTCCAACTGCGAGGGATCGAGTTCTCCGGGCGAATCAATCATCAGGTCGGCGGCGGAGGCCGTCTTGGGGAAGGCCATCACGTCGCGGATGTTGTCAATGCCGGCGAGCGCCATCAACAGGCGCTCGATGCCGGAGGCGATGCCGCCGTGCGGGGGCGTGCCGAATTCGAGCGCGTCGAGAAAGAAGCCGAAGCGCGCGCGCGCCTTCTCTTCCGAGAGTCCGAGCGCCTTGAAGACGAGGCGCTGCACATCCTGACGGTAGATGCGGATCGAGCCGCCCGCGACCTCGATGCCGTTTATCACCGTGTCGTAAGCCTTCGCGCGCAAGTTGCCGAGCAGAGCGGTCTCGCCGCCCTCGACGGCGCGCTCGAAGAGCGGCAGGTCTTCGTCGAGCGGCGAGGTGAACGGGTGGTGCATGGCGTAGAAGCGCTCGTGCTCCTCGTCGTACTCGAACATCGGGAAGTCCGTCACCCAGAGCGGCGTGTAGGTCCCCGCGCCATAACGCCGTGTGAACTCCTGCAACTCGTCGAGGCTTTTGCGCGAAAGGTGCGCGCCGCCCTTCAGCGTGAGGCCCTTCACCTCGCCGCCCTTTTCGAACACCAAGGCGAACGGTGCGAACGTCGTGGCTTCGAGAGCGTGCGAGAGGTCTTGCAGTTCCATCCCGAAGCGGAGGTCGGGCTTGTCGCTTCCGTAGCGGCGCAGCGCCTCGGCGTAGGTGAGGCGCGGGAATTTTTCGGGAAGCTCGACGCCGACGAGGCGGAAGACGCGCTGCATCAATCCTTCAATCAGCCGGTAGACCTGCTCCGGCGACGCGAAGCTGAACTCGACGTCGAGCTGCGTGAACTCGGGCTGGCGGTCGGCCCGCAGGTCTTCGTCGCGGAAGCAGCGCGCGATCTGGTAGTAGCGTTCGAGTCCGGCGATCATGCAAATCTGTTTGAAGATTTGCGGCGACTGCGGAAGCGCGTAGAACTTGCCGTGATGAAGTCTGGACGGGACGACGTAATCGCGCGCGCCCTCGGGCGTGGACTTGATGAGAATCGGCGTCTCGATCTCGGTGAAGCCCTCGCCGTCCATGAAGCGGTGAATCTCTGAGACGACGCGCGCGCGCAGTCGCAGGTTCGCCTGCAACTGCGGGCGGCGCAAGTCGAGATAGCGGTACTTCAGACGCACGTCTTCGCTCGCCAGCTTGTCCGGCGGCGCGTCGAGCTGGAAGGGCGGCGTGCGCGCCTCGTTGAGGACGAGGAGTTCGCGCGCGCGCACCTCGATATCGCCCGTCGAGAGCCTCGGGTTGCGCGTGGCCTCGGAGCGCGGCACGACCTCGCCGCGGACGGCGACGACGTACTCGCCGCGCAGCTCCTTGGCGCGCGCGTGCGCCTCCGGCGCGGTCTCTTCGTTGAAGACGACCTGCATCAGCCCTTCGCGGTCGCGCAGGTCAACGAACGTCAGCGGGCCGAAGTCGCGACGCACCGCCACCCATCCCATCAGCACCACCGTCTTGCCCGCGTCCTCCGCGCGCAACTCGCCGCACGAGTGCGTGCGCTCCAAATCTCCAAGGTTGTCGAGTAAGATAGCCATCACCTCTCAGCCGCAGCGCCGTCAGGCGCGGAAGAATTTAGCCCACGGCATCAGCCGTGGGTAATGGAAACGGAAAACGGTCACGAGCCGCGTCAGGGGCGGAAGAAATCCGGCAGCCGGGTCGGTTTCTCTTGACTTCACTCTTCGCCCCGGCGGCGCGCAGCCTCAAGCACCACTGCGCCAGCCGACTCCCGGCTCACGGTTTGCTGCTCGCCCGTCGTCATATTTTTCAAATTGACCTCGCCGCGCTTTCGCTCTTCGTCACCGATGACGATGACGAAGGGCACGCCGCGCGACGAGGCATACTTGAACTGCTTGCCGAGCTTGTCCGCCTCCGGGTACATGTCAACACTCAGGCCCGCCGCGCGCAACTCTCCGGCCAACGCGAGCGAGTCGCCGATTGACTCCTCATTCCAGACCGTGACCATCACGTCAGCCGCCGCGCCGGCCAAAGTGGGCGGGAACATCTCGCGCTCGGTCATCACGACGATGATGCGCTCAAGGCCCAGAGAGAAGCCGCAGGCGGGCACGTCCTTGCCGGAAAACATGCCGACCAGATTGTCGTAGCGCCCGCCCCCGCCCAAAGAACCCGCGAGGTCGGGGACGCTCACTTCCATAATCGCGCCCGTGTAATAGGAGAGGCCGCGCGCGAGGCTCGGATCAATCTTAATTCTGCCCCGCGAGGCGTAAGACGAAGAATATTCGATGATCTTGCGTAGCTCTTCGACGCCTCGCGCGCCCGCTTCGTGCGCGCCGACATACTCGACGAGGCGACCGAGCATGGCGACGTTGAAGGCTTCATTCTCGGTCTCCGCTCTCTCGTCGGCGACGATGCCCGCCGCCCTTTCGAGCGATTCGACGTCGAAGAAGTCGAGCAGGTTCCGGCCCGCCTCGCTGTTGATGCCGCGCGACTCGAACTCCTTCGCGACACCCTCCGCGCCGATCTTGTCCAGCTTGTCGAGGGCGACGAGCGCGTCCGAGTGCTTCTCCGCCGGGATGCCCGCCGCGTCGAGCACGCCCGCGAGCACCTGCCGGTGATTGAGGCGAATGGTGAAATTCTTGAAGCCGAGCGTGCGCAGGACTTCATCCACCGCCGCGAAGACTTCCGCCTCGACGACCATCGAGCGCGAGCCGATGGCGTCAACGTCGCACTGGTAGAACTCGCGGAAGCGTCCGCGCGCCGGGCGGTCGGCGCGCCACACGGGTTGAATCTGGTAGCGCTTGAAAAACTTCGGGAGACGCTCGCCGTATTCGGCGACGACGCGCGCGAGCGGCACGGTGAGGTCGTAGCGCAGCGCCAGATCGGCCTCGCCCGTGCGCGCGTGCTCACCGCGCTTGAGGATTTTGAAGATGAGCTGGTTGCCCTCTTCGCCGTACTTCCCCAAAAGCGTCTCGATGTTCTCGACCGCGGGGGTCTCCAGCGGCTCGAACCCGTAGCGTTCGTAGACCTCGCGGATGATGCGGATGACGTACTCGCGCCGCCGCACGTCCGTGGGGAGGAAGTCGCGCATCCCGCGCGCCGGTTGTGTCTTCTCAGCCATCTTGTTTGTTGTCGTCGCACCGCGTCGCGGCGGCGGCGGCCCGCCCCGTAGATCGTCACCTGAAAATCGAGAACCCCGCGTAGAAGAGGTTCGAGTCGAAGCCGGGGTTAGCATTGGCGCGGTAGCCGTTCGAGATGTGGTGATACCTGTAGCCGAACGTCCACGCGCGGCGCGCGCCCGTCTTGACCTGCACGCCGCCGCCGAAGTCGGCGGTGAAGTTGAACTGTGCGCCGCGCGCGTCCGGGATGCGCTCGCCGAAGTAGAGGAACCCACCGCTCGCCTGCGCGAAGGGCTGGACGCGCTCGCGTCGGCGGAAGTTGACCTGAAAGCCCACGGGCGCGAGGCCCGCCCCGTAGATCGTCCGGCGCGTGCCCGGCAGCGTCGTGGACGGGAAGGACAAGGCCGCGACCGGCAGCGCGTCCGCCGTGTACTTCAAGGCGACGTTTTCGCCGCGCGCCAGCACGCGCGCGTAGCGCAGGCCGATGAGCCCGAGGCGCGCGTCCTCGAACTTGCCGATGAGCGTGGGCGAGTCGAGCGAGCCGCCGCCCCAGACGCCATACTCGTTGGCGGGCCTCTCCAGACCGAACGGGCCGCCCGAAGACTGCGCGCCCTCGGCCTCCCCTTCCTCCTCGTCGAAGTTCGTGCGGCCCGCGTCAGTCTGCGCGGCGGCCTCGCGCGCGCCGGACAGGAGCGCGAGCAGGAGGAGGAGGAGGAGGAGGAGGGCGAAGATTCTCGCGGCCACGTGGATGCGCTTCGATGTTTTCATCTCAACTCCGCCGGGGGCGAGTTCGACTCAAGCTCCTCCGTCAATGCCGTACTCCGCGCGGTAGGCGCGCGTGTACTCGACGTAGTTCTGCCAGAACGAGTCGAGCCCGGCCACCTCTTCGTCGGTCAGCGGGCGCTTGACCCGCGCGGGCACGCCGACAATCGAGCCCATCCCGACGAGGCAGCCGCGTCCGACGTGACAGCCGTGGAGCGTGACGTTATGTCCGACCGTGACCTCGTCTTCGAGGATGGTGGCGTGCGTGCCGTTCGAGACGTGGACGACCGTGCCGTCCTGAATGTTCGTCCGCTCGCCGATGCGGATGTGGAACACGTCGCCGCGCACGACCGCGTTGAACCAGACGGAGGACTCCGCGCCGATTATGACGTCGCCGACGATTTGCGCGCTCTCTTCGACGAAGGCCGTCGGGTGGATGTGCGGGTGCTGGCCGCGAAAGGGACGAATCATGATGTTTGCAAAGGACGGCGAAGGGAGCTCGCCTGATAGTTTTTCAGCTCGTTCCAGACCCGTTCTCAGGCGCTCTTGCGAAAGCGAAAACGGTAGCATGAGCCGCATGCGAGGGCAAGCAAAGGGCGCTCGACAGCGGGGCCCGAAGACGAAGGTGCGGAGCCCTTCGCGAAGTGTTATGCTCTCCTCAACTCGCGACGGCGCGGCCTCTTTTGGATGGCCGCCGCGCTCCATTCAAACATACAGGAGAATCCTTAAGAGCAGTGCCGACAGAAACTCCGCCGCCCTATTTCCCGCAGACCTCGCTTTCGCCCGGCGACGTGAAGACCGCGCGCAAAATGCGTCTCGCGTTCTACGGCTGTGGGCTCCTGTTACTGCTCGCGCTGGCGGGCGCGATTCTCGGCGTCGTCTATCTCGTCAGGTCGCTCACGTGACCCCGGCGCGGCCTGCGGAGTTCGCTCCCCATGGTAGCTCACACGCCCGCGCCCGACGCCTCTCCGACAGGCAAGTTTCTTTGCCATGAAGACACGAAGTATCAGGCTCTTCATCCTCTCTATCATCGCGACCGTCTCGCTCTGCCCCGTCGCGCGCGCCGTCTCAGAGGCCTCGGGCGTGGGTTGGACGGGCGTCCGCTCCCGGCACTTCCTCGTCCTCGGGCAGGCCGGCGAGGGTGAGGCGCGGCGCGTGGCGATGGGGCTCGAACAGTACCGCGCCGCCTTCGCGCGCCTGCTCCCCGTCGAGCACTTCGACCCCTCCGTCCCGACCATCGTCATCGTCTTCCGCGACGACCTTGAGTACGCTCCCTTCAAGCCGCTCTACCGCGGCCAGACCGCCTCGGGCGTGGCGGGCTACTTCCAGCCGGGCGACGAAGTCAACTACATCACGCTGGCGGCGGACGGTGAAGGCGCGCGGCGCGGCCCCTCCTCGACGCTGCTGCACGAGTACACGCACCTGCTCGTCAACAACTACTTCCGCCTCGCACCGCTCTGGCTCGCCGAAGGTCTCGCCGAGTACTACAGCACGGCACGGCTCTCCGACGATAAGAAGAGGCTCACGCTCGGCAGGCCCGTCAAGCAACGCGCGCAGGCGCTCAGCCTCCAGCCGCTGCTGCCGCTCGCGGAACTCTTCGCCATCAACAACGAGTCGCCGCAGTATTTCGAGCAGGCGAAGCGCGGCCTCTTCTACGCGCAGTCATGGGCGCTGGTTCATTACCTCCTCAATGGAGGCGGCGGCGCGCGGCGCGGGCAGCTCGCGCGCTACCTCGCGCTGCTCTCCGAGGGCACGCCCGACCGCGAAGCCTTCAGGCAGGCTTTCGAGACCGACCTCGAAGGGATGGCCGCCGAGCTGTCCACTTACGTGCGGCGCGCGGGCTACCTTGCGAGGGACGAGAATTTCGAGCGCCCTCTGGACTTCGACGCCGAGCTGCGCGCGCAACCCCTGTCGGAGGCCGACGCGCTCGCACACCTCGGCGACCTGCTCCTCCAATCGCGCAGGCCCGAGGAGGCCGAAGTGTGTCTTCGCCGCGCGCTCGAACGCGACCCGGCGCACGCCGCCGCGCACATCTCGCTCGGCATCCTCCGGCTGCGCCAGAACCGCCTCGAAGAAGCGCGGCAACACCTCGGCAAAGCCATCAGCGCCGACCCACAAAACCACCTTGCCCTTTACCACTACGCCGACGTGCTCCAACGCGAGGGACTGGGAATGGACTTGTCGGACGTCTCGGTGAGGGGCTTCGAGGAGAAGACGCGACTCATCCGCGCCGCGCTCAGGCGAGCCATCGAGCTTGCGCCGTCCTTCCTTGAGTCCTACCGCCTGCTGGCCACGGTTGAGCTCGAACGCGGGCTCGGGCCTGAAGAGGCCGAAGCGCTGCTCAGGCACGCGCTCGCGCTCGCCCCGCGCCGCCACGAGTTGACGCTCCTGCTCGCGCAGACGCGCTCAGACAAAGGCGAGTTCGCGGCGGCGCGCGAACTCGCCGAGAACGCCGCGCGGCAGGGCAGCGACCCCGTGGTGCGGGAGCAGGCGCGGAAGGTGCTCGCGCTCATCGCCGTGCGCGAAGAGCGCGCCGCGCGGCTCAAGACGCAAGCCGAGGAGGAGGCCCGCCTCGCCGCTTCGACGCGCGTCGCGACGCAGCCGTGCGACATGCCCGACCCCGGCCCGCAATACAAGAAGCTGCGCTTCGACGGCGAGCAAGTCTGCGGCCAGCTCAAAAGCATCGAGTGCGAGGACGAGGGCGTCGTCCTCCTGATCGAAGCCGGGGGCCGGTCGCTCCGCCTCCGCGCCGAAGCCTTTAACCTCGTCCGCTTCGTCACCTATACGACCGCCGTCAAAGGCCGCGTCGCCTGCGGCGCGCGCGACCCTGCGGTCCTCGTGCTGGTCACCTACCGGCGCAGGAAGGACGGCAAGACCGAGTTCGACGGCGTTCCCGTCGCCGTCGAATTCATCCCGCAGGAGTGGGAGCGCTGAAAGCTTGGCCGGACGGCGGAACGCAGAGTCAGGACAGTTAAGGGAAGTGTGTAAGAGACTTTTTGAAAATGGTCTGCAAGCCCCTGTGAAGGAGCGGTAGTATTTAGCCCACGGCGCTGGGCCGTGGGAACCGCGACGACGAAAAAGCTTCAGAGCCCCGGAGGGGCGATAGAATTCAACTTGTCTTCCACACAAGTCGGATGTCTTTCGCCCCTCCGGGGCTCTTTGTATTCTTTCCCGTCTTATTCCCACGGCCCGGCGCCGTGGGCTAAATTCTATCGCCCCTTGCAGGGGCTTTTTCAAAACAGGTTCTTAAAGCAAGGGCGCGGCGACTATCGCGACCGGGACAAAGACAAGAGCATGTGAAGGGCGGGGCTTTCAGGGCTGAGAATGGCGAAGATTAAAAACGACTTCGCCCGCCATCACCCGTGAGCGGCGATGGCGGGGCGCGAAGGGTTCCGAAGGTCTGACGACTGCTCAGGCGCTTGCCACAGCCGGAGCCAGCGCCGTGCGCGCGTGGATGAGGCGGCGCATCCGATCCGAGAAGAGGACGTCTATTTTCTGCGGCTCGATGACCGCTGTGACTTCGCCCATCCCATAGGTCGGGTGGAGCATGGTCTGCCCCGTGCGATAGGTGCGCGTCCAATCGTAGGGCGCGCCGGGCTGCGCTGAGGCGCGCGGCCCCGAGGTGCTCTTCCCGCTCTTGAAGGTGCTGCGCGTGCCGCACTTCGGGCAGCTCACGCGCGAGATTTGCCCGCGCTTCGTGACCGAGACTACGACGTGCCCGCGCTCTTCCTCGCACACGGCGCACAACTTCTCGACGCGCTCTCCGACGGTGTATGTCTGCTTCTCCACGAAATCCTCCTCACGTCTTACTTGTACCTGTAAGTGATGCGCCCACGCGTCAGATCGTACGGCGACATCTCGACGCTCACGCGATCACCTACCAGAATGCGGATGCGGTTCTTGCGCATCTTGCCCGAAATCTGCGCGAGCACGATGTGCTCGCTGCCGTCTATCTGTACTTTGAAAAAGGCATTGGGCTGTTTATCGACGATGAGCCCCATGGCCGGGATTAAATCTTCTTTTGACAAATCGTCTTCTCTCCTCTTGATAAGCTCCGTGCGCCGCCTCTCTGGGGCGGCACACGGACGTTTAAGTAGAGACGCGGGGCCAGTCGGCGATTACCTGCTGGCGCGACGCGGGCGGAACGAGCGACGACCGACGGCGCTCGCGCGCCTCGGCGCGGACAAGGACTTACCCGTGCCCGCGGCGGCGATCTTTTCGCCCCCGAAGGCGGGCAGCACGATCCGCTCCACGGCCTGACCCGTCAACCGCTCGATGGCGCGCATGGACGTCTCGTCCACGGGCGTCACGAGCGTGATGGCCCGACCTTTGAGCCCCGCGCGGCCCGTGCGACCGATGCGGTGCACGTAATCTTCCGGCGCGGCGGGCACGTCGTAATTGATGACGTGCGAGATGGAATCCACGTCAATGCCGCGGGCCGCGATGTCGGTCGCGACGAGGACGCGCGTGTCGCCGTCCTTGAAGCCGCGCAGGGCGGCCTCGCGCTGCGGCTGCGTGCGGTCGGCGTGAATGCGGTTGACCCTGTGCTCGCGTGCTTCGAGGATGTGCGAGAGTCGCTCGGCCCCGCGGCGCGTGCGCGTAAAGACGAGCACACGCTCGAAGCGCTCGCGCTCCAACAGGTCTAAGAGCAGCGCCGTCTTCGACTCGGTCGCGACCGGGTAGGCCATCTGCTCGACGGTGATGGCGGCGCGTCCGCGCTGGCTCACTTCGACCATCTGGGGCTTGCGCATCGTCTTGCGCGCGATCTCTTCGATAGCCGAAGACATCGTGGCCGAGAACAGAAGCGTCTGCCGCTCGGAGGGAAGCTCGGCCAGAATCCTCCGGATTGAAGGCCAGAATCCCATGTCGAGCATGCGGTCGGCCTCGTCTAAGACGAGCACTTCGATGCTCGAAAGGTTAACCGTGCCGCGCTCCATGTGGTCGAGCAGACGGCCCGGTGTGGCGACTATGACCTGCGCGCCGCGCCTCAGCGCTTCGCACTGGCGACCCATCCCTGCGCCCCCGATGATCCCGACGCAGCGCGGGGCTTTCTTCGGAGCGAGTTCACGGTAGCTCTCGACGATCTGCGAGACCAGCTCGCGCGTCGGGGCGATGACGAGGACGCGGACACCGGGTCGCGGTCGCTCCATCATCTTTTGGATAGTCGGAAGAAGAAACGCGGCTGTCTTCCCCGTGCCGGTCTCGGCACAGCCGATCAAATCGGAGCCGCTCAATATGACAGGGATCGCCTGTCCTTGAATGGGTGTGGGTTCAGTGTACCCGAGAGACTCGCAGCCGCGCACCAGCGCGGGTTGGAGTCCCAGTTCAGCAAAATTCATTTAGTTCCTTATGCGCGCCCTCTCGGTCTCGTCCCGCGGCGCGTCCTTCGTGCTTGAAAAACCTGAAGCGCCCCCGGCGTAAATGTTTTGTCGCCAGGGGCGCTTTGGTGTAAAGGGTCGCTGGTTATCTTAAAACGATCTTACCAGCGGGGCTCGCGGTTGCCGCCGCCGCCGCCACCACCACCGCTGCGGTTGCCGCCGCCGCCGCCGTAGCCGCCGCGTCCGCCACCACCGCCGCCGCCGAAGCCGCCGCGTCCGCCACCGCCACCGCCGCCGAAGCCGCCACGACCGCCGCCGCCGCCGCCGCGATTACCGCGGTCTTCGCGCGGGCGCGCTTCGTTGACAGTCAGGCTGCGTCCGTTGACTTCCTTCCCGTTGAACTGCGAGATGGCCGCCTCGCCCTCTTCCTTGGTCGCCATTTCGACGAAGCCGAAGCCGCGCGAACGGCCCGTCTCGCGGTCTTCAACCACCGAAGCCGACTCGACCGTCCCGGCCTGTGC
>JAIVJM010000105.1 GCA_020199995.1 Acidobacteriota bacterium
ACACGGAGCGCGTGGTCGATTGGGCGCGGTCGCGGACTCAGGCGCGCGTCGTTTTCGTCGCGGGCGACTTCAACTTCGAGCTGGGGGCGGGCGACCAGTCGCACCTCTACACGGACGACCTCAAGCACGACAGCGAGTCGTATAGCCACATTCTCAAGTTCTTCCGCGACCTCGGGCGCGACGCGGGCGACACAGCGATCAACGACCGGCGCATCGACTACATCTTCGCCACCGCGGAGGGCGTCGTGCTGCGCCGCGCGGAGACGCCGAAGGGCGCGGTTGTCGGGCGGATGGATCACTCGCCGCTCCTCGTCGAAGTTTCCTTGTAGTGACGACGGTTTAAGTCATCGCTCACGGGTGGCGTTAGTTTGATCGGAGTGACTTTGGGCGACGCGGTTCTCAAGACGGAGCTGTTGACGAAGAAGTATCGCGGGCGCGTGGCGGTCGATCGCCTGTCGCTCGAAGTGCGCCGCGGCGACATCTACGGCTTCCTCGGACAGAACGGCGCGGGCAAGTCAACCACCATCAGGATGGCGCTCGGGCTCGTGCGCCCTTCGTCGGGTCGCGTAACTTTGCTCGGTCACGACACGGGCAAGCACGCGCGGCGCGCGCTCGCGCGCACGGGCGCGATGGTCGAGGCTCCGGCTTTCTACGAAAACTTTTCCGGCTGGCAGAACCTGCGCGCGCTCGCGGCGATGTCGGGCGGCGCGAGCCGCGAGCGCGTCGCGTCGATGCTCGAACTCGTCGGGCTTGCAGATCGCGCCCACGATCCGGTGCGTGTCTACTCGCACGGGATGCGGCAGCGGCTCGGCATCGCGCAGGCGCTCCTGCCCCCGCCGGAGTTCGTCGTCCTCGACGAGCCGACCGACGGGCTCGACCCGCAGGGCATCCGCGAGGTCCGACACCTCATCCGCCGCATGCGAGACGAGCTGGGTCTGACCGTGATGCTATCGAGCCACCTGCTCCACGAGGTCGAACAGCTCTGCGACCGCGTCGCCATCATCGACCGCGGGCGACTGCTCTACGAGGGCGGCGTCGAAGAGCTGACCCGCGGCGGCAAGACTTTCAAGCTGCGGGTCGACCGCGCGGACGAGGCTCTCGGGCTGCTGTCCGACGTCACACAGTTCTGAGCTATCGTGGGACGACTTATCAGCTTTTGCAGTGGCGGGGGAAGATGACTGAGCTCAAGGACAAGATCAAAACCACGCTGGACGAGGGGCGGCTGCTCATCCTCGGCTCGCAGGTCTTGCTCGGCTTCCAGTTCCGCTCCGTCTTCGAGAAGGGCTTCGAGAAGCTTCCCCTCCACGCGCAGTACGTCAAACTCGGCGGGCTGGGGCTGATGCTCACAGCCGGCGCGCTCCTGATGTTGCCCGGCGCGTACCACCAGATCGTCGAGGACGGCGAGGACACGCACGAGCTACACCGCTTCGCGACGGCGGTGATGAGCCTCGCGCTGCTGCCCTTCGCGCTGGGGCTCGGCGCGGACTTCTTCGTCGCCGTCGAATCCCTGTTCGGTCGCACGCAGGGCATCGTCGCCGGCGTCGCCGCGAGCCTCGTGGCGCTGTTTTTCTGGTACGGTCTCGAAGCCCTGCGCAGGGGCGAGCGTCGAGCCGAAGTGGGGGGAAAGAAAGCCATGTCGGAAGAGCGAGAGGGCGAGGGCGAGCGGGGCACGGAGGCTAAGACGAAGATCGAGCAGGCGCTCACGGAGATCAGGACGGTGCTGCCCGGCGCCCAAGCGCTTCTCGGCTTCGGGTTCATCACTTTTCTGACAGAGGGTTTCGAGAAGTTGCCCGGCTCGTCGAAGTACATCCACCTGGCGTGCCTCTCGCTGATCTCCCTCGCCATCGTTCTGATGATGACGCCCGCCGCGTACCACCGCCTCGTCGAGCGCGGGGAGGCGACGGAGCATTTCCACCGCTTCGCCAGCCGGATGATGCTCGCTTCGATGGTGCCGCTGGCGCTCGGAATCTCCGGTGACTTCTTCGTCGTCGCGCGCAAGGTCACGGAGTCCACGGGAGTTGCCCTGGCGTTAGCCGGCGCGTCGCTCGTCGTCTTCTACGGGATGTGGTTCGCGTACACACTCTACCGCAGAGCCGGCAGACAGAGCGCGGCGGGCGAGGGCTTAAGGCAGACGGCACGCACGTAGCTTACGCCCGTAGATTCGGGGGCTTGCACGACGGACGGGGTGCGAAGCTCAAAGCGCGCGGCGGGCTGAGGCGATTCGTCCCGAGGGGCTCTCGGAAATTAAAAGGGCTGCCCGCGCCCTCGCTGCGCTGACAACCCTTTTAGCAAACTTTCCTTTGGGGGAAAGAGTGCGGGGCGGACTCTATCACCGATTGACCCAATCGGCAAGGCTCCGCGTCCGTCTTCAGTTACTAGACTCAAAACCCTCACTTTTTCTCGCGGACTAATTCGTTCGCCACGTGACCACGCGGACAGCCGCCGCCCTTTATCTCTCGACAGGACGGACCCCGACTTACGATATCGCCTGGCAGCCGACGCCGTTGACAGCCGGGTCGCACGGCGTTACGCTCAGGCTGTTGCGCTCTCAAGGACTCTTTCGCCTCGACGACTTCAACGACCGATACTCGAAGAAGGGTACTCACCGCCCATGCCCTCCCTCTTCGGACTACGTTCACGGGGCGCGCCCGCGACGTGAGCCGTTGGGGGCTCGCCATCCTACTGCCGCCCGACGAGGCCTGCGGCGAAATGGTGGGCAGAAGCCCCTCGCTCCTGGTCGTCGTCTCGCTCCCGATGGAGGTGATCCAGTTCACGGCGTCGCCCGTCTACTGCCACCCGACGCGCGCGGATCAGACCGAGCGCGGGTACACGGTCGGCGTGACCATCACGGAGATCAGCGAGCACGACCAAAGCCTGCTCGACGAGTACGTGGGCGGGATGCGAGACTGATCCCCGCGGGCGAAGATGAGATGGCTAAGTAGGAACGCGTAAACTTGAATGCTTAGTTAGATTCATCTCTCCCAGTCGATGCTGGTGTTAAGCCCGCACAGTGTTGACGCGCCCTCTTGGTGATCGTCCGCGAGATGGATTACGACACTACCGACATACCCGCCGCCTACGACCGTGGTCGCGATCACGGACCGGAGGTTCTCCGCCTCTGGACGGACGTCGTATCGTCTTACGTCGGGGGGCGGCGCATCGACACCGTCCTCGATCTGGGTTGCGGCACCGGGCGCTTCTCCGAAGCTCTCGCCGCACGCTTCGACGCGGAAGTCGTCGGCGTCGATCCGTCAAAGAAGATGTTGGACCAGGCGCGGAGGAAGCGGCGCGACCGACGCGTCCGGTACGAGCTCGGCGGCGGCGAAGCGATACCTCTCCCGGACGACTCCGTCGATCTGATTTTCATGTCGATGATCTTCCATCACTTCGACAACCCAACGCTGGCGGCACGCGAATGTCGCCGGGCGCTCCGCGACGGGGGGACCGCGTTTCTGCGCGCCGGTACTCGCGAACGCATTTCTTCGTACCCTTACGTCGAGTTCTTCCCGGCGAGCCGGCCCCTTCTGGAAGAGTGTCTTCCCACCGGCGCCTTCATGCGTGAGGTCTTTGAGTCGGCTGGGTTCAGCACGGTCGCCTCCGACGTCGTCGTTCAGGTGATCGCGCCCGGTTACGCGGCTTACGCGGAGAAACTCTCGGCGGGAGCCGACTCGGTGCTCGCCCGCCTGGCTCGGAGCGACTTCGAGGAGGGCATCGAGGCGATGCGCTCACACGCCGCCCGCGTCGGCGGGCGAGCGGTCTGCGAGCCGATCGACATTTTCGTTTTCCGCTAGACACCAACCGCCGCCGGCATGACTTCTCATTCGACCCGGTGCCTCGACAGCATATCTTTCATCGTCGTCTGTGCAATCGGGTAGAATGCCGCTCGGTCGGGGCGGAAGAGCGCGGCTCTCATCATCTAAGGCAGCAACTGCGACAATGAAAGCTTGACGAAAACCCTCGCCCGCACTGCGGTCTGAATAAGGAGTTGTCTGTTCATGGAATCAATACGGATGCTTCTCACCTTCCTGGCTTGCGCGGGCGTTTGCGCGGCGCAGGGAGCGCCGGCGCGCGCGGGCGCGCCGCCCTCCCTCGTCGTCCTCAAGCTGAAGTGGGAGCGGCAGATCGACCGCTCGCCCGTAGCTCGCCCCGCCCGCAACACGGGCGGCTCAGTCGTCAGCGACCCCGACGCGCTGAACAACCCGGCCGGGCTGCGCACGACGGGCTGGAACCCGTTCCCGCCTTACGTCTACATATACTCGGTCGAGGTCAGGAACGATCACTTGAAGCAGATCAGGTGGGTGAGCTGGGAGTATGTCCTGACTGATCCGGTCAGCAAGAGGGAGTTGGGCCGGCACGAGTTCTTCAGCTCCGAGAAGATCGGCGCGGGGAAGCGGAAGACCCTGCAAGGCAGGACGCGCTCAACCCCTTCACGTGTCGTGGACGCCGAGGGGCTGGGGAAGGGCAAGGGGACACTCCACGAGGAGCACGTCGAGTTCCGCTGTGTGGGATACGACGACAGGACGTGGTGGCACCACCCGTCGTCACAAGAATCCGAGTGCGTAGAGGCGGAGAAGCGCGGAAAGTCGCGCTGAGTAGCGTTCGGTGAGCAAAGAGAAACGGGTGTTGAGCTTACCGTCCTTCACGTACAGGCGCCGGAGACCGATCAACTTTCATCGCCCCACAAGTGGGGGACGGAGCTCGCGACGGGCGACGCCAAGTCAGCCTCGGCGAAGGTTGCGGAAGCTGATCGAGTAGCGCAGCGCGCCCACTGGCGGGATGCTGTGCTCCCACTCTGACCGTGCGGGCCCGCTTAAGAGGTAGGCGGAGCACGGCTCCGCCTCCACCATTACCCGTTCCCACTTCTTCTCGCACACCTTCCGCCTCAGGCGTAGTACGCACGAGGATAAGAGCGAGACCCCGACGACCCGCCCGAAGACCGATTTGTCTCGGTGCCACCCGATCCCGGCCCCCGGGCCGTACTCCGTGACCATCACGTGCTGAAACTCCTCGGACTCCAAGCCGGCGAACGAGGCGGCGCCCCGGCGCAGGTCGAGCAGGTAATCCGGGATGTCGTCCGCCTTTCGGAGGTGGCGTGCTGAGAAATCATACTGCCAGCCGAAGGAGACGACGCGGCGCTTGCCCGTGTAGCCGTGGAACTCGAACTCGCGGAAAGGGAGGACGCGCAGGCGTGCCAGGAGAGCTTCCTCATCACCCGGGCCGATCAACTCCGGAAGGTAGCGGAAGCCCTCCGGGAGATTTCGTAGGGTTGCCACCTCAGGCGGCGCGCTTGTCTTCGCGGATGACGAGCTCGAGGCCGGTGGCTAAGGCGCGCCAGGGGCCTTCGACGCGCGCCGGCTCCGGGCGGATTGTGCGAACGACCTCACGCAGCCTGCGCGCCCCTTCGATGACGTCCCTTGCGAGTTCGTCCGCGCGCTGATCTGCCAGCTCGACCATGATCTCGCCGGCGGTGGCGGCGATCTCGTCAGCCAGTTCCGGCGATAGAGACTCACGCCCGCCGCGGGATAAAACACGGGAGAAGAGTTCCTCGAGGTGTGCCGATAGGCGCGAGAGCTTTTCAGCGTGGTGACTCATGATGAGAGGAGATTCTATCACCGGCGGTTACTTTCTTCTATTAATTATGGTACTTAGTGTCGTCAGAAACATGGCATTTATCAGCGGGTCGAAGTGGCGTATGTGACGAGAAGGGGGAGGGCAGAGGTCAATCCCCCTCCCCCTTCAGAATGTGCGCTACGGCGAACGCCTCACGTCGCGACCCCCCACAGCCTTCGCACAGAATCGCCCAAGACCCACAACTGGGCGCACTGCCGGAGTTTCACCCGAGGTTGGACGATTGAACTTCCCCTTCGGCAGGCGCGGCACTATTATTACTTCACGACAAACCCCGGCACCCGTAAAGGACAATTAAAGTAATGACGGTTAAACTGCCTTTTCTTCTTCTTCACTTCTGCTTCGTCATTGCTTCTTTCGCGCAAGCGCCTGATCGTCAGCAGTTCATTCGCGTCGAAGCGCCGACGGTGGTGCTTTCGCACGTGCGCGTGATTGACGGGACGGGCTCCGCGCCGCTTGAGGATCAGACGGTTGTCATTAGCGGCGGCAAGATTCAGTCGGTCGAGGCGGGCGCCACGGCGAAAGCTCCCGCGGGCGCGCGGGTGCTCGACCTCACGGGCTACACCGTCCTCCCCGGCCTCGTCGGGATGCACAACCACATGTTCTTTCCGATGGGCGGGTCGCCCCCGATGTACTCGAACATGGGCAGCAGCTTCCCGCGTCTTTATCTCGCGCTCGGCGTCACCACCATTCGCACCACGGGCAGCGTCGCCCCCTACACCGATCTGGAGATCAAGCGGCTCATCGACTCGGGACGTATGATCGGACCCAAGATGCACGTCACGGCGCCGTACTTCGAGGGCGACGGCGCCTTCACCCCAGTCATGCATCAACTCGCCGGTCCCGATGACGCGCGTCGCATGGTGAACTACTGGGCTGACGCGGGCGCGACCTCGTTCAAGGCGTACATGAATATTACGCGCGACGAATTGCGCGCGGTCGTGGAGGAGGCACACAAGCGCGGGCTGAAGGTGACCGGGCACCTCTGCTCGATCGGCTATCGCGAAGCCGCGGAGCTGGGCATCGACAACCTGGAGCACGGGCTGTTCGCCGATTCCGAATTCGTCCCCGAAAAGAAGGCGGACCGGTGTCCGGCGGGCGGCGCCGTCAGCACGAGTTTGCGGCAACTTGACCTGAACAGTCCCGCCGCGCGGGAGACGATCCGCACGCTGGTCGCGAAGAATGTGGCCATCACTTCAACCCTTCCCGTGTTTGAAGCCGGCGGCGCGCCGTTGGCTCAGAGTGGTATCGGCGCGGCGAGTTCGTTACTGAATCCACGGATGCTGAACGTGATGTCGGTGGACGCACGCGTGCGTTACCTGCAGGCGCGCGCGCGCGTCTCGTCCGAGTCGAATTTCGTCGCGCTGTTGCGCAAGGCGATGGAGTTCGAGCGGTTATTCGTTCAAGCCGGGGGGTTGCTCGTCGCCGGGCCCGATCCGACCGGCAACGGCGGCATCGTTGCCGGCTTCGGGGATTTGCGCGAAGTCGAACTTCTGGTCGAGGCTGGCTTTACGCCCTCGGAAGCAATCAAGATCGCCAGCCTCAACGGCGCAAAGCTTCTCGGCGAGGACGCGCGGATCGGCTCGATCGCCGTCGGCAAGCAGGCCGACCTGATGGTCGTCAAGGGAAACCCGGCGGCGAACATCGGCGACATCGAGAAGGTGGAGATCGTCTTCAAAGACGGCGTCGGATACGATTCGGAGAAGTTGATCCAATCGGTGCAGGGGCTGGTGGGGATACGCTGAAGGTTCGTGGCATTCCCTGTTCACGGGCGAGGCAGCAGAGTCGCCTCTCACTTCACTGGAGTCCAAGGCGAGGAGGTAGAATGGAACGTAAAGTAGCATCCGATTACCCGCAGGAATTGTTAGACCTCTTTCACGAATACCAGCACGGAGACATCGACCGCCGCACTTTCCTTGATCGCGCCGTCAAGTTCGCGGTCGGCGGCTTGACCGTCGCGGCAATCTTCGAGGGACTGACGCCCAACTACGCCTGGGCGCAGCAGGTGCCGCCGGATGACAAGCGCATCAAGGCTGGCTACGAGGTCGTGCAATCCCCCGCCGGGAACGGTTCTATCAAGGGGTATCTGGCTCGTCCGGCAGATAAGAAGAAGCTTCCCGTCGTGCTCGTCATCCACGAGAACCGCGGACTCAACCCTTACATCGAAGACGTGGCTCGTCGCCTCGCGATCGCCAAGTTCATCGCCTTCGCGCCCGACGGGTTGACTTCGGTAGGCGGCTACCCCGGCAGCGACGAGAAAGGCGCCGCCGCCTTCCGCACGGTGGACGGGAAGAAGATGACCGAGGATTTCGTCGCCGCGGCGAAGTGGCTCAAGGCGCGTAAAGACTCAACCGGCAAACTGGGCGCGGTGGGTTTCTGCTTCGGCGGCGGGATGGTGAATCAACTGGCTGTGCGGATGGGCGCCGATCTGAACGCCGGGGTCGCGTTCTACGGCCGCCAGGCGGGCGCGGACGATGTCCCCAAGATTTCCGCGCCGCTGCTGCTCCACTACGCGGGCAACGATCAGGGCGTCAACGCGGGGATAGCGAAATATGAGGAGGCGCTCAAGGCAAACAAGAAGGCGTACACGCTCTACATGTACGAGGGCAAACAGCACGGCTTCCACAACGACAC
>JAIVJM010000009.1:0-56334 GCA_020199995.1 Acidobacteriota bacterium
ACCTCAAGTAGTCGCGCGATCGAAGCCGCGCGTCTCACATCTCACAATAGCAAGTCGGAACCGCCTGCGGTAGCGGGCGGGTCTCTCGCACCATACTAACCCGCCCGTTGTGCACATACCCGCCCGCTACCGCAGGCGGTTCCGACTCACCCCGTGACGACGCGGCCGGCGAGGTTCGCGATGACCGTGACGAGTTCGGCGGCTCTGACGGGCTTCGGCAGGTGAACCTGGAAGCCCGCGCGCATGGCGCGCATCCGATCCTCGGCGTGCGCGTAGGCGGTGAGCGCGGCGGCGGGCGTGCGGCCCCCGCGCTCGGGCGGGAGCCTGCGGACTTTGTCGATCAGCGCGTAGCCGTCTTCGCCGGGCATCCCGATGTCGGCGAGCAGCACGTCCGGCAACTCGCGCTCGATCGCCGCTAGCGCCTCGGCGGCCGATCCGGCGGTCAGGGCCTCCGCGCCGCACTCGGAGAGCGTCCGCGCGAACAGCTCGCGCGCGTCCGGCTCGTCGTCCACGACCAGCACTCTCACGCCCGCGAGGCGCTCGCAGTCGAGGGCGCCCGCGGGCACCGGGCGCTCGTCGGCGCGCTCGACCGTGACCTGATCGCCCTGCGACGGCGGCTGCGAGGCCGGCAGCCTGACCCTGAAGGTCGTGCCGTGCTGCGCGCCCGCGCTGTCGACGGAGACCTCGCCGCCGTGCAGCTCCGTGAGCTGGCGCACGATCGCCAGGCCGAGACCGAGACCGCCGTAGGTGCGCGTCGTCGCGGCGTCAGCCTGCCGGAAGCGGTCGAAGACGTGAGGCAGGAACTGCGGCTCGATGCCGATCCCCGTGTCGCTCACCTCGATCTCGACTACGGACGCGGCGCGCGCCAGGCGCACCTCGACGCGCCCGCCCGCGGGCGTGAACTTGACGGCGTTGTTGACGAGGTTCCAGACGATCTGCTGGAGGCGGTCGGCGTCGCCCGAGACCGACCCCGCCGCCGGATCGAGCGCGGTGCGCAGCTCGATGCCCTTCGACTCCGCCGCGGGGCGCACGGCTTCGAGCGCCGCCTCGATCACGGAGGTGAGATCGACCGAGCGCACGTCGAGCAGGAGTTTGCCGGAGATGATGCGCGAGACGTCGAGCAGGTCTTCGACGAGGTGGAGCTGCGCCTGACCGTTGCGCTCGATCACTTCGAGCGCGTGCGCGCCGATCTGCTCGTCGGGCACGCCGCGGCGCAGCAGCCCGGCCCAGCCGAGGATGGCGGTCAGGGGCGTGCGCAGCTCGTGCGAGACGGTGGCGAGGAACTCGTCCTTGAGGCGGCTGTTGGCTTCGGCGTCGAGGCGCGCCGCCTGCTCGCTCGCGAGCAGCTGCTCGCGCTCCTCGCGGGCGCGCGCGAGCGCGTCGAGGTGATCGCGCACCTCGTACTGCCTCTGCCGCGCGCGCAGCGCCGAGCGGACGACGCTCAGGATCGTGACGATGTGCGCCGGGCGCTCGATGAAGGTGACGTTGCCGATCTCGCCGAGCGCGTCGAGCGAGGAGCGTGTCTCGGCGGCGCTCGCGCCGCTGCGGGTGAGGACGATGAGCGGCAGATCAGACCACGGCGCCTGCGCGCCGAGCGTCGCGGCGAGAGACTTCGCGCCCGCTTCGGTCAGCGCCTCGCTCGTGAGGAACGCCGCGCCCGCGCCGCGCTCCACCTCGCGGCACAGCTCTTCGACGCCCGCGTACTCCTCCGCCGCGATGCCGTGCTCGCCGAGCGCGGCGCACGCGAGCGCGGCGTCGCGCCCGACGGGCGCGACGACGAGGACGCGCATTTCGTCTTTGACGGCTTCAGCCTTCAGTGTCGCCACCGCCCGCCCCTTATTCTTCCCCGTTCTTCGTGAGCAGCGCCGCCGCGCCGCCGCGGAAGACCGGCACGCCCATCAGCACGCCGTGAAACTCGTCGAGCGCGCGCCCGACGCTGATGCCCTGCGACGAGAGCTGGAGCTCGCGGATCGTGCGCTCATGAACGCCGGTGCGCTTCTTGATGACGGAGATGGCGTTGCGCACCGCGCCCGCCGCCTCGAAGTAGCGGAAGAGCACCACGGTGTCGGCCATGTAGCTCACGTCCACCGGCGAAGTCATCGAGGCGCCGAGGAAGCCGTGCTGCGCCGTGATGACGAGTGTGACGACGCCCCGCTGGTTGAGGTAGGCGAGCAGCTCGTGCATCTGCGCGGTCAGGTAGCGCGCCTCCGGCATCGCCATCAGGTACCCGTTCAAACTGTCGATGACGACGACGCGCGTCCGCCGCTCGTCGATGCCGCGGCGGACGATGTGCGCGAACTCGCCGGGCGACAGTTCCGCCGGATCGATCTGCTTAATGTTGACGAGCCCGGCTTCGACGTGGCGCGCGAGATCGATGCCGAGCCCTTCGGCGCGCACGAGG
The DNA here is from genome assembly GCA_020199995.1 of Acidobacteriota bacterium. Classification (GTDB taxonomy): domain Bacteria; phylum Acidobacteriota; class Blastocatellia; order Pyrinomonadales; family Pyrinomonadaceae; genus JAIVJM01. The sequence continues at coordinate 2,402 of JAIVJM010000009.1, forward strand.
TAAGTCGTCAAGCCCTCGTCGAAGATGTAGATGTCCGCCGACTCGCCGCGCGCGGCGACGGCGGCGGCGAACTGCGCGGCGACCGACGACTTGCCCGACCCGGCGGGTCCCATCAGGAGCGTGCTCGTGCCGCGGTCGAGCCCGCCGCCCATCAGCGCGTCCATCTCCGCGACGCCGCTCGGCACGGGCTCGCGCGTGGACGGTTCGCGGTGCTCGGCGGCGACCAGGCGCGGGAAGACGACCGTCCCCCCCGTCTCGATCTTGAAGTCGTGGTTGCCGCCGCGGTAGCGCGCGCCGCGCAGCTTCTTGACGCACAGCGTCCGGCGCTCCGCCCCGTAGCCCTGCCCGGTCTGTTCAAGCACGACGACGCCGTGCGCGATGGAGTGGACTTGCAGGTCGGCGTCCAGCGAGGTGCGGTCGTCGAGCGTGAGCACGGTGCAGCCGCGCCCGGCGAAGAAGCGCTTGAGCGCGAGCACCTGGCGGCGGTAGCGCAGGGCGTCGCCCGCGAGCAGGCGCATCTCCGAGAGCGAGTCGATGACGACCCGGCGGGGCTTAAGCCGCTCGAACTCCGCGAGCATCGCCTTGACGGTCTCGCCCAGCTCGATCTCCGCCGGGTGGAAGATCGTGTACTGCGACTCGGGGCGCAGCGCCTCCTCGTGCGGGATCATCTCGTAGATGTTGACGCCGTCGAGCACCCACCCGTGCGAGCGCGCGACGGCGCGCATCTCCTCCTCCGTCTCCGAGAGCGTGACGTAGAGCACCGCCTCGCCGCGGCGCGCGCCCTCCATCAGGAACTGCATCGCGAGCGTGGTCTTGCCCGTGCCGGGATCGCCCTCGACGAGGTAGAGCCGGTTGGCGGGGAAGCCGCCGCCCAGCACGTCGTCTAATCCCCCGACGCCCGTCCCCATCCGCTCCTCGGCGCGCGGCGCCGCGCGCATCCCTTCCTGCTGCTGAGACTCGTCCATGTCTGCCCCAGGTTAATTTTTGAAAGATACGGTTTGCGCTCGAAGATACCAGAGCGGGGCGACCGCGCGCCAGCTTAATTTCCGGGATCGCGGGATCGTCGCCGACGCGCGCGCGCGGCAAACAATTCGCGGCTGACGATTCGCCATCCTTTAACGAGTCGTCAGCCGCGAAAATTTTTTGTCGCAGGAATGACGAAGACCCCGCCGCGCGGTAAAGCGCGGCGGGGCTTCGCTCCGTGGCGGGGAGCTTGGTGAGCCCCCGCGGCCCCCGACAAGCTCTGGGGGCTCGCTCCCCACGGGGAGATCTAGCGGACGATCTGCGCGCTGACCGTCTTCGTTAGCGGGTTGACGCTGAAGCGGACGAGTCGGGTCGGCGTGCTGACGCCCGTCGCGAGCAGTGTGGACAGTTTTTTCATCCCTCTCCCTCTCAAAATCGTTCTCATCGCCGGGAATAAACTCCTCGGTTAAATCGTGTGGAGAAATTAGACCCGGGGCGTTGAGGAAAACTTGAGGCGGAGAGGGAACCGGAAAGGCGCGTTTTTCACCAGGAAAAACGCGCCTTTCCGCGCCGGTCGGAAGACTTGAGGAGGACTTGAGAAGATTGCGATTCGGTTGCGACGCTTTGAGGCGCGGGCGCGCGCCTCAAAGCGTCCGTCCTCAAACGCACAGACTCACAAGGCGGGGTATCTATCTTTCAGCTCGCCGAAGCGGTAAGGATCGGCGACGCGCCCATGCTCACGGCGCGCTCGCAGTGCGCGCCCGTCACGCGTCGCGCCCGCGGCGCAGCCCGTTCGTTAGGAGTCGCACGCCGAGGACGAAGAGGAAGATGGCGGCGGCGGGCGAGAGCAGCACGAGCGGTTGCTCCCTCAGGCGCGAGAGGTCGGACGCCTCCGCGAGCATCGTGCCCCAGCTCACCTCCGGCTCCTGCACGCCGACGCCGAGGTAGGAGAGCGCGGTCTCCGCCAGGAGGAAAGCCGGGAGCATCAGCGAGAGCTGCACGAGGATGGCGCGCGCCGCGTTCGGCAGGACGTGGCGGAAGAGGACGCGCGACTCCCTCATGCCGAGCGCGCGCGCCGCCGTGACGTACTCCCTCTCCCTCAGCTCCAGCACGAGACCGCGCACGAGCCGCGCCATCTCCGCCCACCCGACGGCGACGAAGATCACGACGAGGAACGCGGCGGCGCGCGCGGTCGGAAGCTCGAGGGGGAGCGCGGCGCGCGCGGCGAGGATGAGGACGAGTTCCGGCAGCGCCATCATCGCGTCAGCCGCGCGCATGAGCACGGCGTCGGTCTTACGCCCGGCGTAACCGGCCAGGCAGCCGACGAGGACGCCGAGCGCGGCGGCCAGGATCGTGCCGACGGGCGCGACCGAGAGCGAGAATCGCGCGGCGACGAGCAGCTGCGAGAAGCGGTCGCGCCCGAGCCGGTCGGTGCCGAGCAGGTGCAGGCGCGGCGCCGGCTGAGAAGTTTGAGAAGACTGCTGATCGGAATTTTCGCCCGCGCCATTTTTTTCGCCCGCGCCACGTTCAGCCGCGACGCCGAAGAGGTGGCGGTCGGTGGTGAAGAGTCCGAGGAACTTGTAAGTGTAGCCGCGCGCGAAGAGCGTGAGCGGGTAGCGCCGCGTCTCGTCTTCAACGTACGCGCGCGTGACGGGGTCACTGATGCGGCGCGGGCGGACGAAGGGGCGCGCGTGGAAGTCGCCCGCGGGGTCGAAGAAGTGGAGGGGCGTGGGCGGCGCGAAAGTCTCCGCGCGCGACTGCTGGCGGTAGTCGTAGGGCGCGACGAAATCCGCGAGCGCGGCGGCGAGGTAAAAGATCGTGATGATCGCGAGGCCCGCGACGAGGCCGGCGCGGCGTCGCGCGAGGTCGCCGCCGCGACGACGAAGGCGCGCGAGGGTGTTCAGCGCGCGCGACTCTCGCACGGTCGCGCCTCTCTCGCCGGGAGGGTTGGCGGGCGGTCTCATCAGGCGGCGCCCGCGGCGCGTCGCGGCGTCGCGCGCGCTCTCTCGTCGCGGCGCAGTCGCGGGTCGTTCAGGCGCAGCAGGACGTCGGCGCAGAGGTTGCCGAGGAGGACGGCGGTCGCCGTCACCATCACGACGCCCATCACGAGCGGCGCGTCGCGCGCCTTGACGGCTTCGACGCTGAGCGCGCCCAAGCCCTGCCAGCCGAGCACCGTCTCGACGACGACCGAGCCGCCGACGAGGCTGCCGAGCGAGTAGCCGAAGATCGTGATGAGCGGGTTTAGCGCCGCGCGCATCGCGTGGCGGTAGACGACGGCGCGCTCGGAGAGACCTTTCGCGCGCGCGACCGTCACGAAGTCTTCGGCGAGCGCGGCGCGCAGGGACTCGCGCGTCTGCGCGAGGAAGAGCGCGACGAGCGGCGCGGCGAGCACGATCGCCGGCGGCAGCACGCGCGCGAGCGTGAGGGGCGACGCCGCAGCCTCGCCCGCGCCGCCGATGGGGAAGAGGTTCGTGCGCGCGGCGAGGGCGAGCGCGACCAGGGCGAGCACGATGCCGAGACGTGCGGCTCGGAGCTGAAGGCGGAGAGCGCGTCGCCGCCCGCCGCCGCGAGCAGCCCGAAGGTGAGGGCGGAGACGACGACGAGGACGACGACGCCCTGCAAAACTCTGGAGGTGATCAGCTTCAGCACGCGCGCAGCGGGCGGCACTCGCCGCCGGACTCTTCTAACACCCTTCGTCGGGCGGCGACAAGAGTTTATTCGCGGCTGCGCCGGATAAGGATGAAGGATGAAGGATGAAGGATGAAGGATGAAGTTAAAACACTTGTCTTCAGTTCATCCTTCATCCTTCATCCTTCATCCTTCATCGTTTGACCCCCTCCGCCGGGGCTCATAAATTATTATGGACAACGACGATCATCCGTGATTGAATCGGTCAGCCTCGTCGAACGTCGGTTGCGAACGACCTCCCACGACGTGATTCTTCCGCCCCGGACTGACGAAGATGAAAAACAGATCGCAGAGAAAGCCCCTGCTCGCCGCCCTCGTCGCCGCCGCTTGCGCGCTCGCCGCCTGCCAGCCGACCCCGCAGCAGAACGTGAACTCTAACCAGTCGCAGCTCCCGCGCGAGAAGACCACGGGCCGGCGCGGCGGGCAGTTGACCTACCGCGTGAGCGCGCCGCCCAAGACGTTCAACTACGTCATGTCCACGGGTGACGACGTGACCATCACGCTCACGCTCTTCCTGCTGTCGAGCCGACTCGTCGAGCTCGATCACGACGCGCAAGGGTACGTGCCCGCGCTCGCCGAAGAGTGGAAGCTCGGCGCGGACGCGCGCGGCGTGGACGTGACCCTGCGCGACGGGCTGAAGTTCTCCGACGGGCACCCGCTCACCTCCGACGACGTGGCGTTCACGCTGCGCGCGCTCTACGACCAGCGCCTCAAGCCGCCGATCTTCCGCGACGCCCTGATGACCGGGGAGAAGCCCATCGGGATCACGGTCGCCGACGCGCGCCGCTTCACGCTCACTTTCGCCGAGCCGGTGAACGTCCCCGAAAATTACATGTCGAACCTCGCCGTCGTGCCGCGCCACGTCTTCGAGCCGCTGCTCGATTCGGGCAAGCTCCCGGAGGCGTACAGCGTCACGAGCGATCCGAAGTCGATGGTCACGTCGGGCAAGTTCGTCGTCGAGTCGAGCGCGCCGGGCGAGCGCGTCGTGCTGGCGCGCAACCCCTTCTACTGGAAGAAGGACTCGGCCGGCAACCAGCTGCCGTACCTCGACCGCCTCGCGCTCGAAGTCATCTCGGACGAGAGCAACGCCATCGCGCGCTTAGGTCAGGGCTCGCTCGACATCTACGACCGCGTGCGCCCGGCGGACTTCGCGAGCGTGCGCGCGGGGGCGGGCAACGCGCGCGGCTACGATCTCGGCCCCGGCCTCTACGCCGACGATCTCTGGTTCAACCTCAACCCGGGCCGGCGCGCCGACGGCAAGCCCTACGTCGATCCGAACAAGCTCGCGTGGTTTACGGACGTGCGCTTCCGCCGCGCCGTCGCGCACGCCATCGACCGCGAGCACATCGCGCAGAACGTCTGGCAGGGCTTGGCGACGCCGCTCTCCGGCTTCGTCACGCCGGGCAACCACGCCTGGGCGGCGACCGATCTGCCGCGCATCAATTACGATCTCGACAAGTCGCGCGCCCTGTTGAAAGAAGCCGGCTTCGTGACGCGCGGGACGCCCGAGTCGCCGGAGCTTTACGACGCGAAGGGCAACCGCGTCGAGTTCACCGTGATCGCCCCGGCGGGAACGAAGACGCGCGTGGATTCGGCGACGGTCGTGCAGGAGGACTTGGCGAAGCTGGGGATGAAGATCACGGTCGCGCAAATCGAGAACGCGCAGCTCGCCGGGCGCATCAACGAGTCGTTCGACTACGAGGCGATCTTCTACGGCACGTCGGCGACCGAGCCCGACCCCTCGTCGTACGCGGACGTGCTGCGCAGCAATAGCCCGCAGCACTTGTGGAGCCCGAGCCAGCCGAAGCCCTCAACCGAGTGGGAGGCGCGCATCGACGAGCTGGCGGCGCGCCAGGCGCACGAGACCGACCGCGAGCGCCGGCGCGCCATCTTCCGCGACATCCAGCAGATCATGGCGGAGCAACTGCCGCTCATCCCCATCGCCTCGCGCCACATCGCCGTCGCCGCCAACGCGCGCGTGGGCAACTACCGACCGAGCCCGCTCCCGCCCTTCTCGCTCTGGAACGCGGAGGAGCTGTTCGTCAAGTAAGAAGTTAGACGAGAGTAGAAAGCGAAAGAGACCGAAGTCGCGACGCGGATTTAAGCCGCGGTAGCGGCGAAAGATCGTAGCCCACGGCGCGAGCCGTGGGTTCGTCGTCGGATTAAGAACCGAGAGCCCCTGAAAGGGGCGAAAGAATCGCGAGGTAAAGATTCTTTCGCCCCTTTCAGGGGCTCTTAAATTTTGTGTTGCTCTGTTCCCACGGCTCGCGCCGTGGGCTAAATCCTTACGCCCGCTCTCGCGGGCTGTCCGCCGTCCGGCGTTCGTCGTGCGCCGGGCGGCGCCGCGCGTCATTGCGTGAGCAGGCTTTGCAGCACAGCCATCGCGTGCGCGAGTTCGAGGCGCGTGAGCGATCCCTGCGGGCGGAAGCCGGTCTGATCAGTGGTGAGCAGCCCGCGCGCGACGGCGACGTAGACGTAGCCGCGCATTCCCGTGGGAATCTTCGAGGCGTCGGAGACGCCGAGCAGCACGTCGCCTGCGCGCGCATCCGCCTCAGCCTGAAGACCCGCGGCGCGCACGAGCGCGATTGCCGCCGTCAGGCGATCGACGCTCGCGTTCGGCGAGAACGAGTCGCCCGCCGCGACGCCGGGGAAGAGCGCGCCGCGCGGCGATCGCTGCGCGCTCTCGACGAAGAGCATCGTCGCCTGATCGCGCACGTCGTGGTAGGTCGGCGACGCGGGCACGTACTGCGGCACGCGACCGCCGATGACGAGCGCCGCCGCCAGATCGAGGCGGCTCGCGGAGAACGAGGGGCGGAAGTTGCGACCCGCCGGTTCGAGCGTGAACGTGCGCAGGCTCTGGTAAACGTCCTCGCGCTGCTGCGCGCTGAGGGTCGAGACGTCGTTGAGCGCGGCGTACTCGGCGTGCGCCGTCTCCAGCACGCCGGTGAACTCCTGCGGCGTGCCCGCCAAGCCGAGCGTGTTCTTAACCGTCATGCGCCAGGCGCCCGCGGCGGGGCGGGTGATGAGCGCGCGCTCGCGGTGACCGGCGAGACCGGGCAGGTTCAGGACGTTCACGTCAGCCTGCCTCGCGCCCGCCGAATCGTAGAGCGCCATGCCGAGATCGTTGAGGCTCCACAGGGGACCCCAGCCGATCTGCATCGAGGCGAAGAGCGAATTCTCCGGCACGCTGAAGGTCGTCTCATAGCCGCCCCCGCCGGCGTTGACCGTGCCGGTGAAAACCTGCGGCGCGTCGGCGACGGCGCGGAAGAACCTGCCGTCGAACGCCGCGCGGAAGCGACCCATGCGCCGCGCGGGGAACGCCGCTTCGAGCACGGCGGCGTGCGCGTTGAGCATCCCAGCCCCGACCTCGTGCTGGTAGTAGGGCGCGAGCGGCGTCGCCGTGCGCTGGAGGATGTCTTTGATCTGCCAGGGCGTTAATTGCGGGTTCGCCTCGAGCATCAGGGCGACGGCGCCCGCCACCTGCGGCGCGGAGAAGCTCGTGCCCGTCGCCGTCGTGTAGTAGGGCAAGAGATTCGGCGCGAGACTCGTGTCGCTGTTGAAGCCGACGCCCTCGATGCCGGTCTGGCTCACGCCCGTCGAGCGCAAGCCCACCACCTTGACGCCGGGCGCGACGAGCGTCGGGCGCGCCTCCGGGTTGGCGAAGTCGCCGCGCGAGGAGAACGAGGCAAGCTTGCCGCCCTCCATCGCGCCGACCGAGACGACCCACGGCGCGGCGGCGTAAGGGTTCAGCGTGCGCCAGCCGGGTCCGGTGTTGCCCGCCGAGAAGACGCTCGTCACGCCGCGGTCGAAGAGCATCTTCGTCGCGACGTTGACGGGATCGTTCGGGTCGTAAACGGTCTCAGCCGAGAAAGAGCAGTTGACGACGCGCACGCCTAAAGACGCGCCGCGCTCCAGCAGGTAGTCGAAGCCGCTGAGGACGAAGACCAGGTTGGCGTCGCCCGCGCCCAAGCCGACGATGCGCGCGCCGGGCGCGACGCCCGTGTACTGACCAGCCGAGCGCGAGCCGTTGCCGCCGATGACGCCCGCGACGAACGTGCCGTGCCCGTGCGCCTGATCGGTGTCGGGCACGTTCTCGACGTTCGACGGGTAGTCGAAACCGGCGGGCGCGCTCTGGAGGTCTGCGAGCTTGACGTTCTGCGCGACGCGACCGGCGAGGTCTGCGTGCGTCGCGTCCACGCCCGTGTCGAGCACGGCGACCGTCACGCCGCGACCCGTGACGGGGAGCCCGCTGTTGAAGCGCGTCAGCTCGGCGTCCGACCCCGCGCGGTCCACGCCCGTCGCGCCTCGCGCGGGGTCGGCGGTGAACTGGAGCGTGCGGTTGCCGTAGATCGAGCGGACGGCGCGCAGGTGCGAGATGTGGATGATCTGTTCGCGCGTGGCGGTGACGTAGATCATCGGGAGGGCGCGGAAGCGCGTGCCGCCGATGACGCCGAGCGCCTGAAGGTCTGCGAGGTCTTGATCGGTCGGGAGCCGGTGGTAGACGAGGACGGCGTTGACCGAGCTGTCGTCGGTCATCCGGTCGAGCGTCAGGGCGAGTTCCGGATCGACGCTGCGCAAGCCGCCGGTCGACGCGCTGACCGGCGGGATGCCGGACGTGCGCGTGACGGTGTCCGCGCCCGTGATCTGGATGCCGTCGGCCCCGGTGATCTGGATGCCGTCGGCTCCCGTGACCTGGATGCCGTCGGGCGAGGCGGCGAAGGCGCGCCCGTCCGGGGTCTTGACGATGACGCCGTCCGCGCCGGTCACCTGGATGCCGTCCGCGCCGGTGACCTGGATCCCGTCGGCGGTCGTGATCTGGATGCCGTCCGCGCCCGTCGTCTGGATGCCGTTAACGCCGATCACCGTGACGGCGTTCGACGAGCCCGCGCTCACGCCGTTCGCCCGACGGAAGACGACCGAGTCGGCGCGGTATGTCGTGCCGTCCGCGCCCGTGACTTGAATGCCGTCGGCTCCCGTGACTTGAATGCCGTCGGCGGTCGTCACCTGAATCCCGTCCGCGCCGGTGACCTGGATGCCATCCGCGCCCGTCGTCTGGATGCCGTCGGCTCCGGTGGTCTGTATGCCGTCGGCTCCCGTGACCTGGATGCCGTTGACGTTGAAGTTGAGGATGCCGTCGGCTCCGGTGACCTGGATGCCGTCGGCTCCGGTGACTTGAATCCCGTCGGCTCCGGTGACTTGAATGCCGTCGCCGCTGCGGATGAGCAGACCGGCGTAAGCCGAGCCGAAGCACAGCAGGCAGGCGAGGGCGAGGGCAGCGATCTGGCGTAGGCTCTTCAAGACAGTATTTCGCATGACGGGGGGACTCGACGCGAGACATCTTTATTGCTTCTTAAACTGTTCGGGCAACAGGCTCTAACGGCGACGGGGTCGCACGCGCGTGCGAGGGTCGAGTTTAATGTCGGGGGAGAAAAAAATAGCATAGTCCGACCCGAAACCCTAGACGCCCATGCCGAGGGGGTTATTACATTTTTGTTGCGTTTTTCGGACGCCATCAAACCCCCTCCCGGTGGCGCGGCGCCCGCCCCTTGGTCTGCCGAATCTGACGACAGCCAAGGGGCGAGCGCCGCGCCGATTCCCCGACCCTTCGTCAGCTCATCAACTGCCTGAAAACTTTCTGCGTCTCCGCCGCCGGCTCGACGCCCAACTCCTTGCGCAGCAGTTTGCGCAGACTCTCGTACTGATCCTTCACCGCCGCGCGGTTCCCCAGCGCCGCGCTCGCGCGCATGATCATGCAGTGCACGTCCTCGCGGAACTGATCTTCGGCGAGGATGCGCTGCGCGAGCTTCAAGGAGCGCGACCAGTCCTCCGACTTCTGCGCGGCGACGGCGAGGGCTTCGAGCATCCGCAGGTGCTGCTCCTTGTAATAAGAGCGCTGCTCCTCGACCCAGTCGTCGTAAGAGCCCTGCATGAAGTCGCCGCGGTACAACTCGGCGGCGCGCTCGAAGCATTCGACGAAGCGGTCGTGCTCGCCCGCGCGGCGCGCGGCGTCGCCTTCGGCGAGCAAACGGTCGAACTCTTCCGTGTCGATGAAGTAAGGGAAGTCCTGGCTGAGCAGGTAGTCGCCGTCGCGGTAGACGAGGAAGTTCTGCTTGACGGGCTGGTTGCTGTTCAGCGCCTTGCGGACGTGCGAGACGGTCGGGTGGAAATTCTTCTCCACCGCCTCGAAGTCCGACTCGCCCCAGAAGGTGTCGATGATGGTGTCTTTCGAGGCGCGCCGGTGGCGGCGCGAGGCGATGAAGCAGAGGATGTCGCGCGCCCTCTTGGTCGTCCACGCGTCCGCCGCCAGAGGGCGCGCCGGGTCGCGGTAAATCTCGACGGGACCGAGCATGCGGATCGTCAGATCGGCGGAGGGCTTCGGCGCGACCGCCGCCGCCCGCGACTCGAACGCGCCGGTCGCGCCCCCGGCGGCGGCGGCGCCCGCCCGCGCGGACGGCGGCGCGGCGGCGAGCGCGCTCGCGACCTGCTCCGAGAGATCGGGGGGGAGCAGGGCGCGCGCGTCCGGCGAAGAGAACAGTTGCGGGCTGGCGGCGACCTCGCGGCGCAGCCAGTACTCGTAGTCGTAGCGCGAGGCGAGCTCGACCGCGCGCCGCAGGTTCTCCACGACCGCGCCGTCGCGCCCGGCTTCCGCGTCGCAGGCGGCGAGGGCGAGCGAAGCCTGCGCCTCGTAGTAGTGGAGGCTGTGCTCGCGGAAGTGCGCGAGCGCGGGCTCGAGCTCGGCGCGCGCCGCCCCGCTCTCCCCCTGCGCGAGCAGGACGCGCGCGAGCGCGAGGCTCGCGGTGCGGACGGCGCGCTCGTCGCCCGCCCCGCGCCTCGCGCCGATGAGGCGTTCGAGCAGGGCGCGCGCGGCGGCGGTGTCGCCCTTGCGCAGGTTGAGCAGCGCCTTCTCTTCGAGCAGCTCGTAGCGGGTGATGTCGATGCCGACCTCGCCGTAAGACTGTTCGGCGTGCTTGTAAAACTCTTCGGCGCGCGCCACGTCGCCGCGCTCGCGGTGGAGATCGCCGTAGGTCTGGAACGCCTCGGCGCGCTGCGAGGTGAGGTTGAAGAGGTGGCAGAGCTCCAGCGCGCGGTCGAGGTGGCGCTCGCACTCTTCGAGGTCGCCGCGGTAGAGGTGGCAGCGGGCGAGGTTGAGGTACGCGCCCGCTTCCTGCGGGACGGGTCGCGCGTTCTGCTTGTTCTGACCGCCGTCGCTCAGCATCCGGCGCAGCCAGCGCATCGCCTCGGAGAAGTCGCCGCGGATCATCGCGGGCAAGCCCAGATTGTGCGCGATGAGGTGCGCGTAGTGCCTGTCGTTCAGACCTTCGGCGAGTTGCAGCGCGTCGCGGAACTCGCCCTCGGCGGTCGTCCACTCGCCGAGCGCGACGTAACACAAGCCCCGCGTGTTGCCGACCTTGACGCGCACGGTCGAGCCTTCGGCGGCGAGCTCCAGCGCGCGGTCGAGGTGCGTGAACGACGCCGCGCAGTCGCCTCTACGGCGCGCGATGGTGGCGAGCGAGTGGAGCGCCTCCGCCTCGCCCTCCTTGTCGCCGCGGTCGCTCAAGAGTTTGGCGGCGCGGCGCAGGTGCGTCTCCGCGACCTCGAACCTTCCGCGCAGCCGCGCGACCTCCGCCCGGTAGAAGAGCGCGCGCGGGTGAGCCTCGATCGCCTCTTCGGGGAGTTGCTCGACGAAGCGGACGAGCGGGGCGAACGCGCCCGCCGCCAGCCAGTCGCCGCCGTGCTCGGCGATGAGCGAGGCGGAGCGCTCGAACTCGCCCGCCTCGTGCAGGTGGTGGATCGCCTGCTCCCACCGTCGGCGACCGGCGAAATATTCGGCGCAGCGCGCGTGCTCGGCGGCGACGCCCGCCTGCCCCGCCTCGGCGCGCAGGCGCCGGCGCAGGAACTCTTTGAAGAGCGGGTGCAGGCGGTACTCTTCGCCGCGCTCGTCGCTCGCTACCGTCATGAAGACGTTGCGGCGCACGAGCAGCGGCAGCAGCGCCGCGCAGTTCGCCTGCGGGTAGAGCACGGCGCAGGCTTCCGGCTCGATGCGCTCCAGGGGCGAGACGCGCAAAAGCATCTGCTGCACTTCGCGCGGCTCGTCGGCGAAGACCTCTTCGGCGAAGTAGTCGAAGATGTCGCGCTCGCTCTGGCGCAGGATTTCGCCGAGGTCGGGGCGCTCGCCGCCGCGCGCGAGGGCGTGGCGCTGGGCGACCTGGCGGACGAGTTGGAGCGCCGTGATCCAGCCGTGCGTGCGCTCGCGGTACTCTTGGAGTTGCTCGGGCGTCAACTCGAGATCGAAGACCTGGCGGAAGAGCTCCTGCGTCTCGGCGTCGGTGAAGAGCAGCTCCTCGCGGTCGATGATCGTCAGCGCGTTGTGCGCGCGCAGCCGCGAGAGCGAGAGCGGCGGCACGTCCCTCGAGATGATGATGACGTGGACGACGTCGGGCAGGTAGGCGAGCAGGCGATCGACGACGCGGTGGACGAGCGTGTCGGCGCCGAGGTGGTGGTAGTCGTCGAGGACGAAGACGATCTGCTGATCGACGAGGTCGAGGATCTCGTTCAGCAGCACGTCGACCGCGCGCTCGGGCTGCTCGGCGAGTTCCGCCGGGGCTTGCTGCAAGTAAGAGAGCGTCGCGTCGCCGAAGGCTGGGACGATCTGTTTAATGCCGTGCGCGACGTAGCCGAGGAAGACCGACGGATCCGCGTCCGTGCGGTCGAGCTGGTACCAGACGAACCGGCGCGACTCGTTGCGGATGAAGTCGGCGACGAGCGTCGTCTTGCCGGAGCCGGCGGGCGCGGCGACCAGCGTGACGGGCTGTTCGAGGTTCGAGCGGAGGCGGTCGCTGAGGCGCGTGCGGTGGAGGAGCGCGGGCGTCGGGCGCGGCGGCAGCAGCTTCGTGCGCAGGAAGAAGGTGGGCGCGATTGCTCCGCCCTCCGCCAGCGGGGGCAGCGGCGTGGTCTGGAGTTTTCCCGTGCGGCGCAGCCTGTTGCTCATCGGTCGGGGAGACAGGTCGGAACCGCCTGCGGTAGCGGGCGGGTATAAGTAACGTAAGAAACCCGCCCGCTACCGCAGGCGGTTCTGACAAAGCCGGCGACGAGCGCGCGCGTGAACGACGGAAACCGGAAGGCGAGGGTTAACTATACTGACGCGAGGGCGATTCCGCTAAGGGGCTCACGCCGCCGAAGACTCTGGCGTGTAGCCTTTGACGAGTCGGAGTTGCGCGCCCGAATGTTGCGCGTCGGAAGCACGGCTCTCGATCATGACGGCGACGGTGCGCGCGGCCGCCGCCTCCTGCTCGGCGCGGGTCTGACCGCCGCGGGCGAGAGCGTCGAGGGCGGCGGCGCGGCCCCACGTCTCGGCGAGCGCCTGCGCGGCGTACTTCGGCGGCAGGTCGTAGCTCGAGAAAAGTTGCTCCGCCTCCGCGCGCGTGAAGGCGAGCGCCTGCTCATCGATCACGCGCAGCGTCTGCTTCGAGCGCATCCGCCAGAGCGGCGCGGGCGGCAGCGTGCGCCCGATCAGAACCATGTGCGTCTCCGCCGGCAGCAGCGGCAGGAGTCTCGCGAAGAACGGCACGACCCACTCGGCATCATATACCAGATGGAGATCGTCGACGACCATCAGGAGCGGCTCGCTCGCCTCGAGCATCGTCATCTCGTAGACGAACGACTCGGCGACGAGCACCGCGTCCGGCTCGGTCGCGCCCCCGGCGAGGAGCGCGAGCGTCTTGCGACCGAAGCCGGGGTGCTGGCTGCGCACCGAGGCGACGAGGTATTGCAGGAACGCCTGCATCTCCACTTCGGGTGCGTCCACCTTGTACCACGCGACGCGGCGCCCGCAGCGCCCGGCGAAGTCGAGCGTGAGGAGCGTCTTCCCCGCGCCCGTCCGCCCGGCGATGACGGTCGAGTTGCAGCAGTCCGTGCTCTCCTTCAGGACTTCGAGGAGGCGCGGGCGCGAGACGCGCGGCGCGTCCGGCGGCATCGTGATTTTGTCGAGGATCAAATTCATCTACTCACTCTCTATTCTCGCTCGCGCGATTCGTTGACGTTCGTGCGGCGCCGCCGGGGGCGAGCCGGAGCCGCGCGGCGAGGGCCGTCGAGCCGAAAGCCCGTCGCGCGTCCCGGTCAAACCGGGGCGGGGTGGGCGCGTTCGACCCGCGCCGCCCGACTTCCGGAACAGTCTGCGCCGCAGCCCTTGAGGAATTCTTGAGGATTCGGCGACGCGCGCGCCGACCGGGGCGGCAACGCCGGGCGGGGCGGCCGCGGGAGGTATGGGACGACACGCGGAAGCCGTTTGTCCGTAACAACTTGGTGGCGGTTCGGGCAGGGCTTACTGCGCCGTTCGGATCGTCCGAAGGCAAGCCGTTCATAATCTTTTCGCAATGCGTCGGACTGCGAAAATTTTTAACTTGACTGCACGCGGCGGCGTCTCAGTTCGAGCCCGGTGCGATAGAAGAGAGACTCGCAGGGAGGAACGATGAAGTAGGAACCATGAACGATGAAGTAAGAAGAAGAAGTTGCCTTCAGTTCATCGTTCATCGTTCCTACTTCATCGTTTAGTTCGCGCCCTCTGGGCGTCGGCTTCTTGGCAGCGGCGGGCTTTTCGTTCATCATTGGCGAAATTTTCTGAATCGGACGCGGAGGGTTGGAGAATGGCTGGGGGAAAAATCGCGCCTTACGGCTCGTGGGAGTCGCCGATCACTTCCGATCTCATCGTGCAGGGCTCGGTCGGTCTCACGCTGCCGCTCGTCGATGGCGCGGACGTGTACTGGACCGAGGTGCGCCCGCAGGAGGACGGGCGCAGCGTCGTCGTTAAACTGGAAGGCGACTCGCGGCGCGATCTCGTGCCCGCGCCCTTCAACGCGCGCACGCGCGTCCACGAGTACGGCGGCGGCGACTACACCGCCCACCGCGGCGCGCTCTACATCTCGAACTTCTCCGACCAGCGCCTCTACCGCATCGCTCCCGCGGACTGCGCGCCCGTGCCGCTCACGCCCGAATCGGGTTCGCAACTGCGATACGGCGACATGACTCTCGACGCGGAGCGCGCGCGCCTCATCGGCGTCCGCGAAGATCACGCCAATGGCGGGCACGAACCGGCTAACACTCTCGTCGCCGTCCGGCTCGACGCGGACGCGGGAGAGAACGCCGGCGCGGTGCTGGCTTCGGGCTACGACTTCTATTCGTCGCCGCGCGTGAGCCCGGACGGAAAACACCTGGCGTGGCTCGCGTGGCGTCACCCGAACATGCCGTGGGACGGGACGGAGCTGTGGGTCGGGGAGTTCGACGACGCGGGCAACTTGGCACGCACGCGCAAGGTCGCGGGCGGCGAGGACGAGTCGATCTTTCAGCCCGAATGGTCGCCGGCGGGGCGGCTGCACTTCGTCTCGGATCGCAGCGGCTGGTGGAACATCTACCGCGCGTCGTCCGGCGGCGAGATCAGTGACGGGGCGAAAGTGATCGAAGTCGAAAACCTGTGTCCGCTCGAAGCCGAGTTCGGCGAGCCGCAGTGGGGCTTCGGAGTGGGGACTTACGCCTTCACGTCCGCGGAAGAGATCGTCTGCACCTTCCGCGAGCGCGGCGTCTCGCGCCTCGGCGTGCTGGACGCGTCGGCGAAAAAGCTGCGCCGCGTCGAGTCGCCCTACGAAGACATCACCTACGTGCGCGCCTCCGTGGAGACCGGGCGCGCCGTCTTCCGCGCGGGCTCTCCGACGCAGGGCGCGTCCGTCGTCGAGTTCTCGCCCGTCGCCGACGGGTTCAAGACCCTGCGCCGCTCGAGCGATCTACAACTCGACGAGGGCTACCTCTCCGCCGCGCAGGCCGTCGAGTTCCCGACCGAGAACGGTCTGACGGCGCACGCCTTCTACTACCCGCCGCGCAACCGTGATTTCGCCGCGCCCGAAGGCGAGCGCCCCCCCCTCCTCGTCAAGAGCCACGGCGGACCGACCGCCGCGGCGGCGACGACGCGCAATCTCGGCATTCAATACTGGACGAGCCGCGGCTTCGCCGTCCTCGACGTCAACTACGGCGGCTCGACCGGCTACGGGCGCGCCTACCGCGAGAGGCTGACGGGGGCGTGGGGCGTCGTGGACGTTGACGACTGTGTGAACGCGGCGAAGCACTTGGTCGCGCGCGGGCTCGCGGACGACGAGCGTTGCGTCATCGACGGCGGGAGCGCGGGCGGCTACACGACGCTCGCCGCCTTGACCTTCCGCAAGCAGTTCAAGGCGGGCGCGAGCCACTACGGCGTCAGCGATCTCGGCGCGCTCGTGCGCGACACGCACAAGTTCGAGTCGCGCTACCTGGATCGACTGATCGCGCCCTACCCGGAGCGCGAAGACATCTACCGCGCGCGCTCGCCCATCAACTTCACGGACGGGCTCTCGTGCCCGGTGATCTTCTTTCAGGGGCTCGAAGACAAGGTCGTGCCGCCGAACCAGGCGGAGATGATGGTCGAGGCGCTGAGAAAGAAAGGGCTGCCGGTCGCCTACGTCGCCTTCCCCGGCGAGCAGCACGGCTTCCGCCGCGCCGAGAACATCAAGCGCTCGCTCGACGGCGAACTCTACTTCTACGCGCGCGTCTTCGGCTTCGAGCTGGCGGGCGACGTCGAGCCCGTGCCGATCGAGAACCTGTAAACGGTCGTCGCAACTCACACCTTTTAAGGAGTCTCCCATGGGAAGAAGCCCACTCGCGCGAGCCGCCGGGTTGCTGTGCGCGCTCGCGCTCGCCGCCTCGTCGTTCGCGCAAGTAGCAGACCCCTCTCTGCTCGCGGAGATCAACCGCATCAGGGCGGTCGATAATCACGCGCACGTGCCGAAGGTGGTCGGCGAAGGCGAGAGGGCGGACGAGGAGTTCGACGCGCTGCCGTGCCCGCCTGAGCGGGACGCCGTCGTGTTCGCGCGCGCCCTGCCCACCAACCCGGAGTTCGTCGCCGCGTGGCGCTCTCTCTACGGCTACGATCACTCGGACATGAGCGAGGCGCACGTCGGCGAGCTCGTGGAGAAGAAGCGGCGCGTGAGGCGCGAGCAGGGCGACAACTACCCCGCGTGGGTGCTCGACAAGCTCGGCATCGACGTGATGCTCGCCAACCGCATCGCGATGGGGCGCGGCCTCGACACGGCGCGCTTCCGCTGGGTCCCTTACGCCGACGCGCTGCTCTTCCCCCTCGACAACGCGGGGCTCAAGCGCGCGAACCCGAACCGCGCGTACTTCTTCGCGCGCGAGGAGCCGCTCCTGCGCCGCTACCTCTCGGAGTCGCGCGTCGCGCGCGTGCCCGCTTCGCTCGCGGAGTATCTGGCGCGCGTCGTCACGCCGACGCTCGAACGACAGAGGCGCGGCGGCGCGGTCGCGATCAAGTTCGAGGCGGCGTACCTGCGCGCGCTCGACTTCGACGACGCCTCGCAAGGCGCAGCAGCGCGCGTCTACGCACGCCACGCGCGCGGCACTGAGCCCGGCGCGGCTGACTACAAGGCGCTGCAAGATTTCCTCTTCCGATACATCGCGCGCGAGGCGGGCCGTCTCGGCCTCGCCGTCCACATCCACACGGGCGGCGGCTGCGGGAACTTCTTCTCCTTGCGCGGCAGCGACCCCCTCCTGCTCGAACCCGCGCTCAACGATCCCGCCCTGCGCAAGACCGCCTTCGTGCTCGTCCACGGCGGCGAGCCCTTCACGCAGCAGACGGCGCTGCTGCTCGGCAAGCCGAACGTCTACGCCGACTTCTCCGCGCAGACCTTCCTCTTCTCGCCGCGCGTGCTCTCCGACACCTTGCGCTACTGGCTGACGCTCTACCCGGATAAAGTTTTGTTCGGCACAGACCTCTTCCCCGGCTCGCCCGAGATCGACTGGGAGGAGTTCGGCTGGCAGACGACGACGACCGCGCGCCACGCGCTCGCCCTCGCCCTCACCGGCATGGTGCGCGACGAAGAGATCACGCGCGCGCGCGCCGCCGAGATCGCGCGCGCCGTGATGCGCGAGAACGCGTTGAAGCTCTACGGTCTGGGCGCGAAGTAGACCGGACAGCCGCGAAGAACCGTTGCGAAAAAGAAGAGACCGCCGCCGGGCACGTGCCCGACGGCGGTCTCTTCAGTTTTTAGCCGAACCCCTTCGCGCCCTCACGCGCCGCTCTTCAGGTGCTTGTTCAGCCATTCGACGACGGTCGTGTACCAGAAGCGGGAGTTCTGCGGCTTGAGTATCCAGTGACCCTCGTCGGGGAAGACGACGAGCTTGGATTCGACGCCGCGCTTCTGTAGCGCCGTGTAAAGTTGCAGGCTCTGATCGACGGGCACGCGGAAGTCGATCTCGCCCTGCGTGACGAGCGTCGGCGTCGAGAAGTTCTTGACGAACCTGTGCGGCGACCACTTCTCGTAAAGCTCCGGGTTGTCCCACGGGTTGCCCTTGAACTCGTACTCGACGAACCACAGCTCCTCGGTCACGGCGTACATGCTGGCGAGGTTGTAGACGCCCGCGTGCGAGACGAAGACGCGGAAGTGCGCCCTCCGGTCGTTGTTGTGGCCGAGCAGCCAGTTGACCATGTAGCCGCCGTAAGACGCGCCCGCCGCGCCGATCCGGTCGCGATCCACGTTGTAGTTCGCGAGCACGTGCGCCGTGCCGTTCATGATGTCGTCCACGACCTTGCCGCCCCAGTCGCCCGAGATCTCGTTCGTGAACCGCTGCCCGTAGCCGGTCGAGCCGCGCGGGTTCGGCATGAAGACCGCGTAGCCTTGCGAGACGTAAATCTGCGGGTTCCAACGGTAGCTCCACGCGTCGTTCCAGGCCCCCTGCGGTCCCCCGTGGATGAGGACGAGGAGCGGGACTTTCGCGCCGCGCGCCTCGTAGTTCATCGGCTTGAAGAACCAGCCTGAGACCTTCGCGCTCGCGCCGCCCGTCCACGTCAACTCCTCGGCGGGCGGCAGGTAGAAGTTCGCGAGGAAGGCGTCGTTCTCCTTCGTCACGCGCGTCGCGCCGGACGCCCCGCCCGCCACGCTCGTCGGCGAAGAGAGGCGCGCGGCGTAAACTTCGGTCGGCATCGTCGCGCTCGAGCGCGAGAAGGCGAGCGTCCTCCCGTCCGCGGAGACGTGCAGATCGTCGTTCGCGCCCTCGATCAACTTCGCGGCGCGACCGTCGGCGAGAGAGACGACGGAGACGGGCGCGCGGCCGCGCTCGCCCGAAGTGAAGTAGATGTGCCTGCCGTCAGCCGAGAAGGTGAAGCTGTCGACGTAGTTGTCGAAGTTGGCGAGCAGCTCGCGCGAGCGCATCTGCTGGCGGTCGTAGAGCATCAGCCGCCAGCGGTCGCTCTCGAAGCCCGGGGTCATCTGCGAGCGGTAGGCGATGTAGCGTCCGTCGGGCGAGTACTGCGGCGACTGATCCGATCCCCTGTTGTCGCCCGTGATGCGGCGCGCCTCGCCGCCCGCGAGCGAGACGACGAAGATGTCGTTGTTCGTCGAAGTCGCCTCGACCTT
The DNA here is from genome assembly GCA_020199995.1 of Acidobacteriota bacterium. Taxonomy (GTDB): domain Bacteria; phylum Acidobacteriota; class Blastocatellia; order Pyrinomonadales; family Pyrinomonadaceae; genus JAIVJM01. The sequence goes on from JAIVJM010000009.1 coordinate 21,502, forward strand.
GTCGGTGTTGCGCGCGAACGCCAGCTCCTTCGAGTCGGGCGAGAAGGCGTAGTCGCTGGGCCCGCCCAGGGAGAACGGCGGCGCGTCGTAGTTGCCCGGCGTCACGTCGCGCGCCGCGCCGCCCGAGGTCGCGACGACGAAGACGTGCGTGCGCTTCCCCTCTTTCCATGCCGTCCAGTGGCGGTAGAGCAGCCCGCTTTCGACGACGTGCGCCTTGACCTTGTTCGCCTCCGCCATCTCGTCGCGCTGCTTGTTGCAGGCGTCGTCGGCGCAGTCGTGATAGATGTCGGAGACGAAGGCGAGCCAGCGACCGTCGGGCGAGACGACGGGGTCGGACGCGCCGGTCGAGATGTCGGTCACCTGACGACTCCTGCCCGACGCGACGTCGAGCGCGTGGAGCTGCCCGCCCATCGCGTAGTAGATCGTCCTGCCGTCGGGCGACCAGCGGGGCGTGCTCGCGGAACTGGCGCCGCTCGTCAACTGCTTCGGCTGCCCGCCCTCGACCGCAACGAGGTAGAGCTGCGTGCGGCTGCGGTTGGCTTCGACGTCGGGGACGGAAATCTGGTAGGCGATCCAGCGGCCGTCGGGCGAGAGCTGCGGGTCGCCGACGCGCCTGACTTTGAGCAGGTCGCTGACGGTGAGGGGCTGCCTGCCGCCCTGCGCCGAGGCGGCGGCGACCGAGCAGAGCAAGAGCGCGAAGGCGAAGAGAGAACTGATCGAACGTCTCATAAGATTCTCCTCGATAAAAGAGTCCGAATTGTTTTGGGAGATGAACGTGCAAGCGGAATTTAACACAGAACGCCGCGCCAGCCGAACGTGGGGTGGTGGCTCAGTTTGAGCTTGAGTGGGCGCGTGAGGAAGACTCACCGCCGCAGGCGCAGAGGGCGCGAAGCAAACGATGAAGTAGGAACGATGAACGATGAAGGTAAAACACTTGTCTTCACTTCATCGTTCATCGTTCCTACTTCATCGTTTAGTTGCCCTCTGTGTCTACTACACCGCCACGACGCCAGCGATTCACAACCGCGTCAGCCGCTTCACGGCGAGCGCGTCGAACCCGGACGTGGTCGAGGCGGGGAGCGAGCTGGCCCTGCTCGATCTCGAGAACCTCTCGGCGACGAACCACAACGGCGGCGCGCTCCACTTCGGCGCGGACGGCAAGCTCTACATGTGATTATCGCCGCGCGCCGCCGCCTTTAAAACAGACAGAACCGCAGACGACTTTTCGTCGTTTCCCTTGTCAGACTATTCGAGAAGGGATCGGCTGCTCTTCGAGTCATAAGCTTTGCCGGTGAGGTCGCGAAGTATGAAGCTAAAAATTTTCGTAGCGGTGTTGGCGGTGGCGATCGCGTGGTTCGCGGGTCGGCAGTTCTACCGCGTCGCGGGTCAGAACGAGGTCGCGGGCGGCGACGCGCAGACCGTCGCCGAGCAGATCAAGGCGGGCGAGCAGACCGTCAACGCATCCCAGACGCTCGACGCGGGCGCGCGCGTCGAGGTCTCCGGCATCAACGGTCCCGTCGATATTATGACGACGGAGGGCAACGTCGCAGAGATTCACATCGAGAACAGCGTGAGCGACGCGCGCGATCTCGACGCCCACAAGATCACCATCGACCGCGCGGCTGATCGCCTCGTCGTCCGCGGCGAGAACAAGAACGGCGGCGGCCTGGGGCTCCTGCGCTGGCTCATCGGGCGCGGCGGGAGCAGCACGACCGTGCGCCAGCGCGTCGTGCTGAAGGTGCCGCGCCGGGTCGAAGTGGTGGCGCGCGGGATCAACGGCGCCCTGAGAGTCGGCGAGTTGGAAGGCGCGGTGCGCGTCTCGGGCATCAACGGCGAGGTCACGGTCGCGCGCGCGGCGGGTCGCGCGGACTTCTCCGGCATCAACGGCAACGTGACGTTCGCCGTCGCGCACATCGAAGACGCGGGCGTGAGAGTCTCCGGCGTCAACGGCAACATCGAGCTGCGGCTCGACCGGGAAGTGAACGCCGACGTGAGGGTCGGCGGCTTGAACGGCAGCGTCGATTACGATCTCAAGAACGTGACGGTCGAAGACGGCGGCGAGAACCATTCGAGGTTCGTCGCGCGCATCGGCGCGGGCGGCGCGCCCATCCGCATGAGCGGCATCAGCGGCAACATCCGCCTCGCGGGCGCGTAGACTTTCGAACGGTAATATTCGCGACGGAAGAGCCGACCCGAAAACAACCACCCCCTCCTACTCCCTCCAAAACGAATGGCGCGGAGAGTTTGAAACTCCCCGCGCCATCTTCCTTTGAAGCCTCCGCCGGTCGGGCGCCCGCTCGACAGTTGCGACTCGCTTCCTAACGCGCCCCGCCGCCCGCCTTCAGCAGCGGGAGCCAGCGGGGCACCGCCCTGCAGTAGCGTTCGTAAGACTCGCCGAACTTCCGGCGCAGGGTCGGCTCCTCGTAGAGCAGCACGAAGAGGTTGAAGCAGACGAAGACGATGAGCGCGTAAACGGCGAGCGTGCGCGAGGCGAAGAACAGAGCCTCGCCCGCGAGGATCGACATCACGGCGACGTACATCGGGTTACGCACGTGCCGGTAGAGCCCGCGCGCGACCAACTCCTTCGGCGGATCGAAAGGCGCGGGCGTGCCCCGCCCCGTCACCGCGAAATCCCACGCGCACCAACATTCGGCGACCGCGCCGGCGAGGATCGGGAGCAGACCGAGGTAACGCAGGCTGCCCGGCTGCGGCGCGCGGCTCGAAGAGAGCAGCGCGTAGGGCAGGTAGATCGTGACCGTCGCGGGGGCGATAGCCATGAAGATCAGCGTCTTGAGTAGGTTCACCGCGTCACCTCCGTCGCTGTCGAGTCGGAACCGCCTGCCGCAAGCGGGCGGGGTATTCAATTGCGGAATGCGGAATGCGGATTTCGGATTAGAAGGAGAGAGCTTAGATGCTTTTCAATCCGCAATCCGCAATCCGCAATCTCACAATCGGCTGCTGCTGCCTGAACGCCGCCGCGCCGAGCAAGCCGCCCATGCCCATCGACTCGACCGCCGAAGAGGGCACGAGCATCAGCGCGCCCTTCTCCTTCAAGCCCTCGTAGAGCATGTTCATCGCCCTCAGGTGGAGCGCCGTCGGGTTACCCTCGTAGTGCTTCGCCGCCGTCTCGAACATGTGCGCGATCTCGACCTCGGCTTCACCCAGGATGATGCGCGCCTGCTTCTCTCTGGACGCCTGCGCCTCGCGTGACATCGCGTCCTGCAAGGAGTCCGGGATGATCACGTCGCGCATCTCGACCGACTGCACGGTCACGCCCCAAGGGTTCGAGCGCGAGTCGATCAGCTGCTGCAACTCGTCCTCGATCCTCTCGCGCCCGCGCAGCAGCTCCGTCAGCGACGTGCGGCCGATGATGTCCCTGAGCGCGGTCTGAGCCGCCCAGCTCACCGCCTGCGGGTAGTCCTGCACTTCGAGCGCCGCCTTCTCCACGTCGTAGACCATCCAGAAGAGCACGGCGTCCACGTTGACGGGCACGGTGTCGGACGTCAAGGTCTGCTCCGCCGCGAAGCTCGTCGTGATGACGCGCTGATCGATGTAGGTCGGCACGGAGTCTATGAGCGGCACGACCCAGAAGAGACCGGGACCGCGAAGACCTATGTACTTGCCCAGGCGCAGCACGACCCCCTTCTCCCACTGCTTCGCCACGCGCGGCGATAGCGCGAGCAGCAGGCCGAGCAGGATGCCGACGACCGCGCCGACGGGGTTGCCCGTCGCGACGGTCGCGGCGACGCCGAGCGCAGCCGGGACGACCAGCATCAGCGCCGAGACCACGTTCGCGCGCGGCGCCACGGGCGCGGGCAGGCCCTTCTTCCCCTGAATCAACTCCAAACCGTTAGCCATCTCTCTCACACTCCTTCGTTGACCAAACCCTCGAGGCGTTCCATCGCCTCTTCGGGCGTGAAGCCGAGCGCGTGCGCGTCGGCGAGAAATCTTTGCGCCAGTGACTGCAGCCGGTTCTCCCTCTCGTCGCCGGCTCTACGCCCGACCACGCTCGCGCCGAGCGGCGCGCCCTGCGCCCGCACGAACGTGCCCACGCCGCGCCGCGTCTCGACGATCCCCGTGCGCTCTAGCTCCGTGTAGACCTTCGCGACCGTGTTCGCGTTGATGCGCAGGTCCACGGCGAGCTGCCGCACGGTGGGGAGCTGATCGCCCACGGAGAGCCGCCCCGTCGCGATGGAGAAGCGAATGGCGCGCTCCAGTTGCGCGTAGATGGGCGTCGGGTCGCGGGCGTCGATGTTGAACGACTGAGCCATGCTCGGTATTGTACTACGACACTAGTACAATCAGAGTTTCAACTTTTTAGGGGCATTTTAGGCGGGAAAAGGGGCGCGCCGGGTCGGGTGGCGGGGAGGAGCCGTGCCGGGGCGCGGCGGGCTCGTCCCGTCGCCGGGGTGCTTGCGGCGGCGAGATTGACCCGTGATGGTACGCGGGCTTGCGGCTATTTGATGGGCGCGGTCGGGTTGACCACGGAGTTTCTGCCGAACTGTATGTAGTAGGGGTCGAAGCGGATTCCGGTGGCGGGCGGCGTCTGTTTGAAGACGGCGTAGCCGCTGGCGTCGTACATGAGCGGGTTGGGCGCGTTGCGGCGGACGCTGACGTAGTCGCCCCAGCGGGTGATGGCGGTGTCGCTCAGCTCCGGGTACCAGACGATGAAGTCGCCCAACATCCCGACGGCGTGATTGCCCCAGTCCTGGTTGCCGCCCCACGCCAGCGAGATGCCGGCCTCGTTGTTACTGTTCGTCGCCAGGCTGGGGAAGGCGAAGGCGTAATCGTTGTTCCAGATCTGCCACTGGGAGGCGACGGTGTAGTTGGTCGTATTGATCTGCGCGATCTGGACGTGCGCGCGCGTGAACCCGCCGCCCTGCGAGGCAGTCCAGGCGAGCCAGACCTCGTCGCCGCGCCGCGCCAGCCCGAGCACGGCGTTGCCGGGGAAAGACGTCCCGAGGAAGTTGAGCCAGTCGGTCGTCCCGTCCTTCGCGATGGAGGAGATGGTGCCGTTGGGCCAGCTGTTGACGTTGACGTCGTGCTGGAAATACTGGTTGGAGTCCTCCCTCATGGAGAAGACGCGCAGCTGGCTGTTGCTGTTGTGCCCCGCCCAGAAGACCTCGTTGCCCGTGTTCTGCGAGACGTGCCCGCCGTAAGCCACGCCGCCGTCCGAGGGGTTGGTGTAGCCCATGTTGATCGTCTGGCTGTTCTGAATCTCCGAGAGCGGGATGCGCACGACGAGCAGCCCCGTGCCGACCGCGTCGGCGCTGAAGTAGAGGAAGTCGTCGCCGACGGCGAGGTCGGGGTAGTCCATCGTGGTCGTGCCGAGGTTGAAGGTGCCGGAGAGCAAGTCCCAGTAGGTCCAGGAGGTGCCGCCGCTGCTGATGATCTGCTGGGGGCTGGCTGAGGCGATGCGGACTCTGTTGATGCCGTTGAGGCAGCCGGCTCCCGTGCCGCAGAACTGCATCAGCCAGACGAAGCGGTCGATCTTCGGCACGTACTGGATGACCTGATCGCAGCAGAGGCCGCGGTCGAGCGGGTTCCCGGCGGCGTCGTTGGTCGGCCCGCTGGGGAAGATGTTGGTCGGGTTCATCAGCGAGTAGTTGGTCGTCCCGTTGGTGGAGAGCAGGACGTTGGTGTTGAAGGAGAGCATGAGCACTTCGCCGGCGCGCGCGGCGCTCATGTCGGGCGGCGTGAGCGTCGGTCCTGACTGCGTGCCCAGCGGATCGAAGTCGGAGAAGACGACGGGATCGCCCGCGGCGCCTCCCGAGTTGTTGTTCTTGATCTGGAGCAGCTGCGAGGAGCCCTGCGACGGCGAGAGGTTGCCGCGCAAGGGTCCCGTGGGAACCTTGCGCGCGCGGTCGTTGTTGCGATCAGCCGGATCGTCCTTCGGCGTGAAGGTCGGGTACTTGCCGCCGGTGACGGTGTGCGGCTCGGCGCTCGCGTGCTGGAGGTCTCGACCGGGCTCGCCGAGCGCGCCCCGGCGCGGGTAGCAGTTGCAGTAGAAGAGGTAGACGATCAGGGCGATCAGGAAGAAGATCACCGTGAGGATGAGTATCTTCAGCAGCAGCCAGAGGGTGTTGTTCATCGTAAGCCTCCTTCGTGAGGGGCGAGTCGTGAGATGCCACGCCCGATCTCAGGCGAGGAACTGAGAGGCGCGCGGCGGGCGTTCAGTTTTGCGGCGACCCCGGTTCGGTGGCGAATGTGAGTCTGATGAGAGGTGCTCTCGTCAGCGGGATGCGAGGCGAAAGGTTGAGCGCGGCTACGATATGCCCGCCGTGCCGCGGTGTCAACAACTTTCCCCGCGCTGTCTTCGGCTAGGCGCGGCGGTCGAGGGAGGCGCGCGCGGCGAGGACCGTGCGGAGGGCTTCGTCGGTCGTGTGGGCGAGCGCGGTGAGGTGTCCCATCTTGCGACCCGTGCGTGCGGCGCGTTTGCCGTAGAGGTGCAGCGCGACGTTCGGCACGGCGAGGGCTGAGCGCCAGTCGGGCTCACCATTCTGCCAGAGATCGCCCAACAGGTTCGCCATCGCGGCGGGGCGGAACTGTTCGGTCGAGCCGAGCGGGAGGTTGCAGAGCGCGCGCACCTGCTGCTCGAACTGGCTCGCGGCGCAAGCCTCGATGGTGAAGTGACCCGAGTTGTGCGGGCGCGGCGCGAGCTCGTTGACGAAGAGCCCGTCGTCGCCCGTCAGAAACAGCTCGACGCAGAGGACGCCGACGTAGTCGAGCTGTTCGAGCAGAGCGCGCGCGATCTCTTCGGCGCGGCGCGCGACCGCGGGCGAGACGCCGGCAGGGGCGACGGTGTGATCGAGTATGTGCCGGGCGTGAGAGTTCTCGACGACGCCGTAGGACGCGACCGCGCCGTCTGAGCCGCGCGCGGCGACGACCGACAGCTCGCGCTCGAACGCGACGAACGCTTCGAGGATGCCCTCGCGCCCTCCGAGCGCGGCGAACGCTTCGTCCGCCTCGTCGGCGCATTTGATCGTCCGCTGACCCTTGCCGTCGTAGCCGAAGTCGGCGGTCTTCAGGACGGCGGGGTAGTTCAACTCGTCGAGCCCGGCGCGCAAGTCTTCGACCGACGCGACGCGGCGGAACGGCGTGACGGGGAAGCTGTGCTTCGAGAGAAAACTTTTTTCGCGGAGTCGGTGCTGCGTCGTGTGCAGGACTTCGCCGGACGGGCGCACGGGCGCGTCACGTCCGACGGCTTCGACCGCGGGGGCGGGCACGTTCTCGAACTCGAAGGTGACGGCGTCAACACTGCGCGCGAACTCGCGCACGGCGTCGAGGTCTTCGTAGGGCGCCGTCGTCTCCGCGTCCGCGACCTGACCCGTAGGCGTGTCGCGCTCGGGCGAGAAGGTGTGGACGCGGTAGCCCATCCGGCGCGCGGCGACGGCGAACATCCGACCGAGCTGACCGCTGCCGAGCACGCCGAGCGTCGCGCCCGGCAAGACCGGGAGTGATGAATGACGGGTGACGAGTGTTGAGTGGGATTGATTCATTGGGTCATCGGCTGATTGATTCGACGAAGAAATGAATCAATGGATCGATCGCTTCAGCCTTGCTCGCCGAGCGTCGCCGCGCGCACTTGTCGTTCCTGCTCGCGGCGGAAGTCGTGGAGGCGAGCGCGCAGTCGCGCGTCTTCGTTCGCGAGGATGGCGACGGCGAGGAGCGCGGCGTTGGTCGCGCCCGCCTGACCGATGGCGAGCGTGCCGACGGGGACGCCCGCCGGCATCTGCACGATGGAGAGCAGCGAGTCCAACCCTTTCAGCGCGCGGCTCTCGACCGGCACGCCGAGCACGGGCACGGTGGTCTGCGCCGCGATCATGCCGGGCAGGTGCGCCGCGCCCCCCGCCCCCGCGATGATCACCTTCAGACCCCGCGACTCCGCGGCGCCGGCGAACTCCGCCATCCAGGCGGGCGTGCGGTGCGCCGAGACGACGCGGCACTCGTGCGGAACGTCGAACTTAGTTAAGACCTCGTCGGCGTGGCGCATCGTCTCCCAGTCGGACTTGCTGCCCATGACGACGGCGACCAAAGGCAAGGATGAAGGATGAAGGATGAAGGATGAACTGGAACGGGCTTGCGACCGTTTCGGTTCATTTTTAGAAGGCTTCTTCGCGCCGGTTTTCATCCTTCATCCTTCATCCTTCATCCTTGGTCTTAAAGGTATCGCTCGCGCAGGATGTTGACGTGGTGCAGCTCGTGCCCGGCGAGGATGTAGGCGAGCCCGCGCACGGAGACCTCGTTGTCGTTCGCCGTGCCGCGCCGCGACCACGCCTCAGCGTCGAACGAGCGGAGGAGCGCGACGGTAGCGGCGCGCACGCGCTCGAACTCTTCGGCGATGCTTTGGAGCGTGCGCGCGTTGAAGTTGGCGGCGCGCACGTAGTCGTCCTGCTCGTAGCCGGGCAGCGGCGTCCGGTCGCCGCGCCCGAAGCGGAGCGCGCGGTGCGAGAAGACGCGCTCGCCGTCGATGACGTGTCCGACCAGCTCCTTGACGCTCCACTTGCCGGGCTCGTAGGAAGAGTCCGCGCGCTCTTCGGGCACGGAGCGAAGGAGCGCGAGCGTGTCTTCGAGCTGGCGCTCGAGCGTTGCGACGATGTCGCCCGCGGGGACGAGCGAGACGTACTTTTCGTAGTTGGGCGCGTACTCGTCCGAGCCGGGTCGCGCGGGGGCTGCGGCTGACATCTGTGCTGTCCTCCTTACTGAGGAGCAGCGAGGCTCGGTCGTCATTTCGCGGCGACCGAGCCTCACCGCCCGAGTTGCGTCATTCGGTGTTGAGGTTGACCTCTTTTTTGATCTCCTCGCTCGCGGCGCTCTGCGCGCCGGGAACCGGCGAGGCGAGGGTCTGGTTGTCGGCGAGCTTCTCGCCGGGGCTCAGCTCGACCTTCGGGTACTGCTCCGTGGTCGCGCCCACTTCACCTTGAGTCTCTTTGTCGTCGTCCATCATTCTCATCCCCCTTATGTTTGGAAATAATAGAAAAGTCTCTCGTCGCCGCCTTTGTCAGAACCGCCTGCGGTAGCGGGCGGTTCCGACCTTCGCCACCTTTGCAAGAAGGCTACTCACGCGCGTGGGAGTATCCCGGCGCGCCGTCGAAGTTGCAGAGGTTCTCGGTCTTGATGAAGTCGAAGCCGGACTCGGCGGCGCGCGCGAGGAGCCGCGCGATTTGCGCGTGCGTGACGGCAGAGCCCTCGCCCGCGTCGGCGACGAAGCGGCAGCGCCAGTGATCGGAGCAGAACGTCTCGGTGTGCCCGCCGGGGTAGACCTTCACGCCGCGGTTGCTGATCGAAGAGAGCTTGAGCCCGTCGCCGTTCAGCTTCTCCATCGCCGCGCCGAGCTGGTTCGCCGAACCCGCAGCCCAGTCGAGGTACACGTCGACGCCGACCGTCTCCTTGCGCTCCGCCTTCGTCTCGTGCGCAGCGCGCGTGGAAGTGTTCTTTTCCTGTGCGCCTCCCGATTTGTAGCTCACGGCTTTCAGCGTCTCCGGCTTCTGCCCGACGCGCGCGGCGACCGCCTCGGCGAACTCTCTGGTCCCGACCTTCTCTTTACTCACGCCTTCCTTGAAGATGTCGTAGGTGTGGACGCCGTCCTCCATCGTGCGCAGCCACGCGTTGTGCGCGCGCTCGGCGACGTCCGTCTGCCCCACGTGGACGAGCATCATCACCGCGCCGAGGAAGAGGCCGGAAGGGTTCGCGAGGTTCTGCCCCGCGCGGCGGGGGGCGCTGCCGTGGATCGCCTCGAACATGGCGATCGACTCGCCGATGTTGGCGGAGCCGGCGAGACCGACCGAGCCCGCGATCTGCGCCGCCACGTCCGAGAGCACGTCGCCGTAGAGGTTGGGCAGCACCACCACGTCGAACGCCCCGGGCGTGTCCGAGAGTTTCGCCGCGCCGATGTCAACGATCCAGTGCTCGTTCTCGATGTCCGTGTACTCCCGCGCGATCTCCTCGAAGACTTTGTGGAAGAGACCGTCCGTGATCTTCATGATGTTGTCTTTCGTGAAGCACGTGACCTTCTTCCGGTCGTTGCGGCGCGCGTACTCGAAGGCGTAGCGCACGATCTTCTCCGTGCCCGGTCGCGAGATGAGCTTCAGGCACTGCGTCACCTGGTCGGTCTGCCGGTACTCGATGCCGCCGTACACGTCCTCCTCGTTCTCCCTCACGATGACCACGTCCATCCCTGCGTGCTTCGTCGCGACGAACGGCGCGTAGGCGACGCACGGGCGGACGTTGGCGTAGAGACCGAAGGTTTTTCTGACCGTCACGTTCAGGCTCTTGTAGCCGCCGCCCTGCGGGGTGGTGATCGGGGCTTTCAAGAAAACTTTCGTGCGGCGCAGAGAGTCGAACGCGCCGGGCTCGATCCCGGCGGCGTTGCCGGCGAGGTAAACCTTCTCGCCGATCTCGATCTCCTCGATGTCCAGACGCGCTCCCGCCGCGCGCAGGATGTGGAGCGTCGCCTCCATGATCTCGGGCCCGATGCCGTCGCCGCGCGCGACGGTGATGGGGACGTTCTCTGCCATTGTTCAGAAACTCCCCCGTTGCCGGGAAGGTTCTCGGTAATTTTCCTCTCCCCCGTTCCTTCGCGCGATCCCCCGTCGCGTCCCGTGGAACGGGGCCAGTCGGGACGCGCGCCCTCGCGCCGCGCCTTCCCGCCGTCAGCGTCCGCCAGGTTCCGCGCGCAGGGTCTAAGGATGAATACAGAGTCTCGCTCGCAACTTTGGGGCTACGGTCTTGCCGTATTGTTGGTGGCTGCCGCCGCCGGGCTCACCGGGCTGCTCGTCCCGTTCAACGCCCGCATCATCTACTCGATCTTCTACGCCGCGGTCGTCGTGAGCACGCTCTACGGCGGGCGCCGCGCCGGTCTGCTCTCAATCGCCCTCTCGGCGCTCGTCGCCGCCTATGTCTTTTCCCCGCCCGCGTTCTCCTTCCGCATAGGCTGGGTCGGGCTTGTTCAGGTCTGCATCTTCCTCTCCGTCTCGCTCCTCATCTGGGCGCTGACGGAGAGCGGCAGGCGCTCGGAGGGCGAGCTGCGGCGGCGCGAGGCGGAGCTGACGGACTTCTTCGAGAACGCGACGGTCGGCCTGCACTGGGTCGGGGCCGACGGCAAGATCATCTGGGCGAACCGCGCCGAGCTGGAGCTGCTCGGCTACGCGCCCGAGGAGTACATCGGGCGTCACATCTCCGAGTTCCACGACGATCAGGAAACGATCGGCGACATCCTGCGCCGGCTCGCCGGGGGCGAGGAGCTGCACGGCTACGAGGCGCGGCTCAAGGCGAAGGACGGGTCCGTGCGCCACGTCGCCATCAACTCGAACGTCTACTGGAAGGACGGCGAGTTCGTCCACACGCGCTGCTTCACGCGCGACATCACGGAGCGCAAGCGCGAGGAGGAGCTGCGCTCGCTCCTCTCGGCGATCGTCGAATCCTCCGACGACGCCATCATCAGCTCCACCCTCGACGGCCGTGTCGCGAGCTGGAACGCGGGCGCGGAGAAGATGTTCGGCTACACCAGTGCCGAGGCCATCGGCCAAGACGTTTCGCTCCTCGCCCCGCCGGATCGGGCCGACGAGGCGAAGCGGCTCTTCGCCCGGTTCGGGGACGATCGCAGCGCCATCCGGTACGAGACCGTCCGCGTCAGGAAGGACGGCGGCCCTGTCGAAGTCGCCTTCACGCTCTCGCCCATCGTCGGCGCGGGCGGCGAGATGCTCGGCATCTCGGCGATAGGGCGCGACATCACGGAGCGGAGGCGAGCGGAGGAGGCGCTGCTCGAGCGCACGCGCCTCGCGGCGCTCGGCGCGGACGTGGGCGCGGCGCTCATCCAGAACGAGGCGCTGCCGCAGATGCTCCAGCGCTGCGCCGAAACTTTAGTCGAACACCTCGACGTTGCCTTCACGCGCATCTGGACGCTCGACGACGGCGCGGACGTGCTGGAGCTTCGGGCGAGCGCGGGGATGTACACGCACCTCGACGGCGCGCACAGCCGCGTCCGCGTCGGCGAGTTAAAGATCGGGCTCATCGCCGAGGAGCGGAAACCCCACCTGACCAACGACGTGCGGGACGACCCGCGCGTCAGCGACCACGAGTGGGCCGAGCGCGAGGGGATGGTCGCCTTCGCCGGCTACCCGCTCGTCGTCGAAGACCGCCTCGTCGGCGTGATGGCGATGTTCGCACGCCACCCGCTGACGGAAGCCTCGCTCCAGTCGATGGCGTCGGTGGCGAACGGCATCGCCCTCGGGATAGAACGCAAGCGCGCCGAGGAGGGCTTGCGCGAGCAGGCGGAGACCATCGAGACGGTCAACCGCGTCGGGCAGGTCGTCGCGGGCGAGTTGGAACTGCACAAGCTCGTGCAGACGGTGACGGACGCGGCGACCGAGTTGTCGGACGCGCACTTCGGCGCCTTCTTCTACAACGTGCTCGACGAGCGCGGCGCGTCCTACACGCTCTACACGCTCTCCGGCGTCCCCCGAGAGGCGTTCGCACACTTCCCGATGCCGCGCGCGACCGATCTCTTCGGTCCCACCTTCCGCGGCGAGGGCACGGTCTGCATCGACGACGTGAGGCGAGACCCGCGCTACGGCAAGAACTCGCCCTACTACGGGATGCCCGAAGGTCACCTGCCCGTCGTGAGCTACCTCGCCGTCCCCGTCGTCTCGCGCTCCGGCGAGGTGTTGGGCGGCCTCTTCTTCGGGCACCCGGAGCCGGGCGTCTTCGACGACCGCAAGGCGCGCATCGTCGAGGGGCTCGCCTCGCAGGCGGCGGTCGCGATGGACAACGCGCGGCTCTTCGAGGCGGTCAGCCGCGAGCGCGCCAACGCGAAGGCGAGCGAGGAGCAGTACCGCTTCCTCGCCGAGTCGATCCCGCAGATCGTCTGGACGGCGGACGCCGCGGGCAAGGCCGACTACTACAACCAGCGCTGGTACGACTACACGGGCCTGCCGCGCGGCGATGAGCACGCCGCCGGGTTGGGCTCGCGCGAGGTCGTGCACCCGGACGACGAGGCGGCGACGCGCGAGGCGTGGGTTCGCGCCCGAGAAGCGGGCGAGCCCTTCGAGGTCGAGTTGCGACTCAGGCGCGGCTCCGACGGCAGCTACCGCTGGCACCTCGCGCGCTCGCTCCCCCTGCGCGACGCGGAGGGGCGCGTCGTCAAGTGGTTCGGCACGAGCACGGACATCGACGACCGCCGCCGCGCCGAAGACGCGCAGCGCTTCCTCGCCGAGGCGAGCGAAGTTTTGGTGAGCTCGCTCGACTACGAGGCGACGCTCAAGCGGATCGCCGAGCTGGTCGTGCCACGCCTCGCCGACTGGTGCGCCGTGGACATGGTGACGGACGAGCGCACGCTCCGCCGCCTCGCGGTCGCGCACGAAGACCCTTCGAAGATCGAGCTGGCGTTGGAGGTCGAGCGGCGCTACCCGCAGACGCTCGCCGACCGCGAGGGCGTCGCGAAGGTCGTCCGCACGGGCAAGCCGGAGATGTACCCGAACATCCCCGACGAGCTGATGGCGCTCATCGCGCGCGACGCCGAGCACCTGAAAATCCTGCGCGAGCTGGGCTTGCGCTCCGCGATGATCGTGCCGCTCAACGTCCGCGGTCGCGCGCGCGGCGCGATCACGTTCGTCTCCGCCGAGTCGGGCCGCCACTACGCCGAGAGCGATCTCGCCTTCGCGCAAGACCTCGCGCGCCGCGCCGCGCTCGCCGTCGAGAACGCGCGCCTCTACCGCGAGGCGCGGGAGGTGAACCGCCTCAAGGACGAGTTCCTCGCCACGCTCTCGCACGAGCTGCGCACGCCGCTGACCGCCGTCCTCGGCTGGACGCGGCTGCTCGGCACGGGGCAGCTCGACGAGGCGACCGCCAAGCGCGCCCTCGAGACCATCGAGCGCAACGCGCTGTCGCAGGTGCAGCTCATCGACGACATCCTCGACGTCTCGCGCGTCATCCGCGGCAAGCTCCGCCTGAACGTGCGCTCGACCGATCTCGTCCCCGTCATCGAAGCGGCGGTCGATTCGGTGAGACCCGCGGCTGAGGCGAAGGGCATCCGCCTCCAGGTCATCCTCGACCAGCAGGCGGGTCTCATCTCGGGCGATCCGGATCGCTTGCAGCAGATCGTCTGGAACCTGCTCTCGAACGCGATCAAGTTCACGCCGAAGGAGGGCCGCGTGCAGGTCGTGCTCGCGCGCGTCAACTCGCACCTCGAAGTCACGATCAGCGACACGGGGCAGGGCATCCCCGAAGAGTTCCTGCCCTACGTCTTCGACCGCTTCCGCCAGGCGGACCCGACGCCGACGCGGGCGCACGGCGGTCTCGGCCTCGGCCTGGCGATCGTGCGCCACCTGATCGAGCCGCACGGCGGGAGCGTGAGGGCCGAGAGCGCTGGCGCGGGGCAGGGCTCGACGTTCCGCGTCTCGCTGCCGCTGCTCGCGACCACGCGGGCGGAGACGGCGCCGCCGGGCGAGACTGCCGGGGCTGCGCGCGAGCGCGTCAGCTCCTACTTCGCGGGGCTGGAGTGCCCGCCGGAGCTGGAAGGCGTGCGCGTGCTCTTAGTCGAGGACGACCCCGACTCGCGCGAGCTTCTGATCATGGTGCTCGAACACTGCCGCGCCGAAGTGGTCGCGGCGGCAGGCTCGGAGGAGGCGATGCGCGCGCTCGAAGGCTGGCGACCCGATGTCGTCATCTCCGACATCGAGATGCCCGGCGAGGACGGCTACACCTTCATCCGCCGCTTACGCGCGCTGCCCGCCGAGCGCGGCGGCGACACGCCCGCCGCGGCTCTCACGGCTTACGCGCGCGCAGAAGATCGCATGCGCGCTCTCGTCGCGGGCTTCCATCTCCACGTGCCCAAGCCGGTCGAGCCAGCCGAGCTGGTCACAGGCGGCAGACGGCGGCGAGCTCGGAGACGACGAGGTAGCGCGACCTCTCCAGCATCCGCTGCTCGCGGAAACTCAGGGGCTTCTGGTGGTTGAGGAAGGTCAGGTGCTTGAGGACTTCGGCGACGGCGAAGATGTCGCCGGTACGCATCCGGTCGGAGAACTCTTTGAAGCGATCCTTCCAGTCGCCCGGCGCGGTCGCGAAGTCGTCCGAGAGCGCCTTCAAGAGCATCTCACACTCGCCCGATGAGATGGGGGGGCGTAAGCCGACTTCGCCGGCGTTGGAGACGGGCACCAGCACGATCGAGTTGGTGGCGGCGAGACGGAGCGTGTAGAAGGGAAGGCTCGACGCCCCGATCTGCTTCTGCTCGATCTGTTCGATGATGCCGATCCCGTGGTTGGGGTAAACGACTTTCTGTCCGACCTTGAAACCCACCAGACACCTCCTAAGGGGGGGAACTAACAAACTAGCTTAGGCGCGGGGCGCGCACGGTCTTGTGCAGGTTGAACCCTGGGTTCGCTTGAGGACGCAGGCAGCGTCGGGGACTATCCTGATTCGTCACGAAAGTGTAACAAGGGGTCTCGCGAAGCGTCAAGGGAAAGACGGAATGGAAAGGCGGGGTGGTGAATACGGAATGCGGAATGATGAATTAAAAGCATTTGCCTTTCGTTCATCATTCATCGTTCATCATTCATCATTTTCTTGTCGCGGCAGCTCGACGGCGAAGACCGAGCGCGCGCCGGGTGTCTATCCCTGTTTCGTCAGACCCGACACCAGCGCCGCGAGGGCAGCAGGATCGACGGGCTTGGGTATGTGTGCCTGGTAGCCGGCGGCGACCGCGCGGGAGCGAACGTCTTCGCCGACGTATGCGGTCAGCGCGGCTGCCGGGGTGTCGCCGCCCTGCGCCGGCGAGAGAGCGCGCACCTTCTCGATGAGCGCGAAGCCGTCTTCGCGCGGGCGCGACCCGCGCGCCGCCGTGAGCTGTGTACTCTTCATCGCCGACAGGTTAACGCCTGGCCGACGTCACTACAACCTTATTATTTGTCGCAAAGCTTTTGCGTTCTTCGTCAAAGCGGGGCGCGAAAGGCTGAACGCTTCGAAGCGCGCTCTTAATCATTCCGCGCGCGCCGACCCGGACGGCTTCGCGTCAGCCGTCGCCCTCGTCCTTGTCGGATTTTTGCGGGGGATCGTAGGCGCGGCGGGCTTTGACGCTGACGAGGCTGTCCGCCTCGATGATGTAGGCGGTGAGCTCGTAGCCGTAGACGCAGCCGGTGTCGAGACCGAGGGCGCGCCTGCCGCGGCGCGGGACTTGGGAGGGCCAGTGACCGAAGAGGACTGTGTGCCTGCCGTCGTAGACCTCGTACCAGGGCGTGCCCTTGCGGCTCTCGCGCTTGCGCCCGAGCGTGCGCAGCTCCGTCAAGTCTTCTATCGACTGCTCGCTCAGCGCGACGCCGGGGCGCAAGCCGGCGTGCACGACGAGGTGCGAGCCGAGCTCGATCATCGGCGGGAGCGACGCGAGGTAAGCCTTGTAGCGCTCGCGATCCGTTTTCAGCTCCTTGCGCACGCGCTTCTGCGTCTTCTTGAGATCGTCGGTCTCGCCGAGCCAGTAGCGCAAGAGAGCCCGGTCGTGGTTGCCGATAACGGCGGAGAAGCGCGGGTCGGACGAGAAGAGGTCTAACACCTCGCGGTTCTTCTCGCCCTTCACGACGAGATCGCCGACCGCGACGACGCGGTCGTCCGAGCCGAGCGCGACCTTGTCGAGCAAGTCCCTCAGCTCGTCGTAGCAGCCGTGAATGTCGCCGACGACGATGGTGCGTCGCGCCATCTATATAGACTCCTGCCTCGCGTTAAATTTTTGTCGGGAAGTTGCGCCCGCGGTAATCATCAGCCACGGGACGCCGATCCTGCAAACTGTAATCGTGTTGCCTGGTCAGCCGAGCCGGAGGGCGAGGCGGAGGATGAGGAACGAGAGACCGGCGATGGTGGCGGCGATGGGGATCGTCAGCACCCACGCCCAGAGGATGCGGCCCGCGACGCCCCACTTGACGGCGGAGAGTCGCTTCGTCGCGCCCACGCCGACGATGGCTCCCGTGATCGTGTGCGTCGTCGAGACGGGCGTGCCGGTCAGCGTCACGTAGGCGAGCGTGAGAGCCGCGCCCGTCTCGGCGCAGAAGCCGCCGACGGGCTTCAGCTTCGTGATCTTCGTCCCCATCGTGTGGACGATGCGCCAGCCGCCTGAGAGCGTGCCGAGCGCGATGGCGGCGTGGGCGGCGAGCACGACCCAGAGCGGGATCGGCGGCAGCGCACCGTTCTCCCCGTAAGAGATGTAGCCCCCGGCGGCGAGCACCGCCGTCATGATGCCCATCGTCTTCTGCGCGTCGTTGCCGCCGTGACCAAGAGAGAAGCCGGCGGCTGAGAGGAGTTGACCTTTGCGGAACAGGCGGTCGACGTGGTGCGGCGTCCAGCGGCGGAAGACCCAGCTCACCGCCACCATCAGCCCCAGCCCGAGCAGCGCGCCGATGAGCGGCGAGAGGACGATGAACGTGATCGTGCGGAACAGGTACGCCGTGTTCAGCACCCCGCCCGCGCCCCCGTAGGCGACTAGACCGGCGCCGACGTAGCCGCCGATGAGCGCGTGCGAGCTGGAGGTCGGCAGCGCCAGGTACCACGTGATCAGGTTCCAGATGATCGCGCCGACGAGCGCCGCGAGCAGGACGTACAGGCGCAGCTCCGGCTCGATCTTCTCCATGTGCACGCTGTCCCCGATGGCTTTGGCGACTCGCGTGCCGTAGACGGCGAAGGCGATGAAGTTGAAGAACGCCGCCCACACGACGGCGACGCCGGGCGAGAGCACGCGCGTCGAGACGACCGTGGCGATGGAGTTCGCCGCGTCGTGGAAGCCGTTGATGTAGTCGAAGACGAGCGCGAGCGCGATGAGGCAGAGGACGAAGATGAAGCTGGCAGTCATGATGAGCCGTTAGCTGTTAGCTATTAGCTATTAGCTTTTTTTGCAGACGGTGGCTGAACGGTTCAAGCAGCACGGACACAGTTTGGCTAACAGCTAACAGCTAACCGCTCTCACGTGTGCTTGATGATCACGCTCTCGATGATGTTGGCGACGTTCTCGCCGCGGTCGATGGTGGCTTCGAGCTTCTCGTAAATCTCTTTCCACTTGAAGACGGTGAGCGGGTCGCTGCCGCTGCGGAACAGCTCGCCGATAGCGGTGTGGTAGATGTCGTCGCCCTCGTTCTCCAGGCGGTGCAGCTCGACTAAGCGCGCAGTGATGTTGACGGGCTTCGAGAGCGTCTTGACGATCTCGTGGAGCTGGACGCTCATCCCCTGGATGACTTTGGCGAAGTTGCGCGCGTGCTGCGTCATGCCCCGCACGTCGTACATGACGACGGCGCGCGCCGCCTCGTCGATGAGATCGACCACGTCGTCCAGGGCGCCGGAGAGCAGGTAGATGTCCTCGCGGTCGAAGGGCGTGATGAAGGTCTTGTTGAGCGAGGTCGAGACGGTGTGCGTCAGGTTGTCGCAGGCGTGCTCGATGGACTTGATCTGCTGGACGTAGGAGCCGAGATCGTTGTCGTCCTTGCCCAACATCTCGACGAGCAGGTTCGCCGCGTCGTGGATGTACGACGTCATCTGCGAGAAGTAGGAGAAGTACTGATCCTCGCGCGGGAGCAGACTGAAACGCCCCATCTAAACATCACCCGCCCTTCCTCAAGCTGAATGAGAACCCGCAATATAGTCGAACGCGGAGCCGAATGCAAAACGGGGCCGCGCCGAGCGGCTTCATCCCGCCCCCGCGTCCGGACTGATCTTCACCACCGTGCCCATCAGCCACCAGAGGAGGAGCGCGACCTCCGCGTCGCCGAAGTTGTAGTTGACGAGCGAGCTGGCGAGGAAGCCCGCGAGCGCTCCCGTTGCGCCGAGCAGCAGCCCGTGCGTCGGCGCGTCGGTCGTCTCGCGGAAAAATTTTTCGGCGCGCGAGAGCGTGAGCCAGAAGGCGATGATGAGCCAGAGCCAGAGCAGAAGCGCGGGGACGCCGCGGTCGAAGGCGAGCTGGAGCGGCGTCGAGTGCGCGTGGAGCATGTCGGAGCCGGGGAAGCCCCACTCGTTCCAGTGCAGGTGTACGGCGTCCATGCCGTGACCGAAGACGGGGTGGAGGGGCACGCGCGCGAGCGCGACGCTGGCGACCTCGCGGCGCAGTCGCGCCGAAGGGTCTTGCAGCTCCAGCGCGCCCGCGTCGCGCGTGCGCCAGACGACGAGCGCGCCGAGCGAGAGCGCGGCGACGAGCACGACCGCGATCAGGAGTCGCGCCCGCCGGCTCGCCCCCGTGGCGCGCCACGCCGTGACGAGCGCGCCGCCGGCGAGCGCGAGCGTGGTCGTGCGCATCGCCGTGAGCGCGACGCCGCAGGCGAGCAGCACGAAGGCGCAGGCGAACAGGAGCGTGCGGCGGCGCGGCGCGCGCCGGACGAAGTGCGCGAGCGCGAAGCCGAGCGCGAGCAGCGCGGCGAGCTGCACGGTCTCGGCGAAGGTCTCGTAGTGGCGCGTCCAGCCCGAGGCGCGGAAGCGATGCGATGCGCGCGTGCCGCGCAAGCCCGAAGGCGAGGCGCGCGACTTCCACTCTTCGGTGACGATTGCGCCCGCGCGCTCGACGTGCTCGCCGCGCGCGATGATGCTGAAGGCGGGGCGCGACCCTGCGGGCGCGCGGCGGATCGCCTCGTCGATCTCGAGCGCGAAGGCGTGCGCGAGTCGCGCGGCGCGCGAGTCGGAATCGCTCGGCTCCCGCGCCCGGTCAGGCGGGGTCGATCGCGTCTCGTCGGTGGAGTTTTGTCGGGTCAAAAATGGTCTCGCGCGCGCCGGGGCGGGGTTCTGCGAAAGAGGCTCGAAGCCTCCCGCGGAAGGCTGCTTACAGCTTCAAAATGAAGTAGTTGACACCCGTCCGCGCCGGGTGTTAGTGTGGAAATTGCCCGCCCTGTTGAGTGCGGTCGTGCAGGGGCGAGAAGTCAGTTCCAACAACGCCAGCCGAGCCACACGCGCTCACGGGCAAACCCTCCAACCCAAAAGTTCCGACGCCGTCCAAGCCCCGCGCCCGAGCAGGCGGGGAACGCCAATTTCCTGATGGGATTCGACAAAGCTAAAGCCCTCAGCGCCGCGGAGAAGTTTCTCTCGCAGGGGAAGATTCCCGCCGCCATCCAGGAGTATCGCAAGATCGTCGAGCGCGACCCACTCGACTTCACCGCGCTCAACACGCTCGGCGATCTCTACGTGCGCACCAATCAGCCGGGGCAGGCGCTCAGCTACTTCGTCCGCGTCGCCGACCATTATCGCGAACAGGGCTTCGCACTCAAAGCCATCGCGATGTACAAAAAGATTTCCCGGTTCAGCCCCGAAGAGCCGGGCGTCGCGCTCAACCTCGCCCGACTCTACGAGCAGCAGGGTCTCTACGTCGAGGCGCGCGCGCAGTATCTCCAACTCGCCGACTCCGCCGGTCGCGCCGGTAACGCCGTGGACGGGCTCGAAGCCCTGCGCCGCGTCGCCGACATCGATCCCAAGAACGTGGACATCCGCCTGCGCCTCGCCGAGGGCTACACGCGCGAGGGGCTGGGGCACGACGCGGCGGAAGCCTACGTCGAGGCGGGCGAGCTGATGCTCGCCGCGGGCAGATCGCAGGACGCGCTCAACGCTTACAAGCACGCGCACAGCCTCCGCCCCGAGAGCCACGCCGTCTTGCAAGGGCTCGTCGCCGCGAGCTTCGCCGTCGGCGCGGCTGCGGAGGCGGCACTCGTGCTCGAAGATTCGATCGCGAACGCGCCGGGCGATCTCGAACTGCGCGCGATGCTGGCGCGCACCTACGTCGAGGCTGAGGACGCGCCCGCCGCCGAGCGCGCGACCGACTCCCTCGTCGCCGCCGAGGCGACCAACTTCACCGTCTGGTTCGACGTGGCGCGGCTCTACCTCAGGCAGTCTGCGGCGGCGGACGCCGTCCGCGTCCTCTCCCGCGCCGTCGAGCCCGCGCTCGTCGCCAAGCTCGAAGCCTCGGTGCTCGAAATATTGGACGGCGCGCTCGCGTGCGATCCCGATCAGATCGAGGCGCTCAAACTGCTGACGCGCATCCACACCTGGCGGCGCGACGACGAGCAGTTGCGCGTCGCCGCCGAGCGGCTCGCCGACGCCGCGCACAGGGCTGATCAGCCGGGCGAAGAGCGGCGCGCGCTCGAACAGCTCGTCCGCCTCGTCCCCTTCGATCAAAGCTACCACGAGCGCCTGTCGCAGCTCGGCGGCTCGCCGGAGGCTGCGAGCGCGGAGCCGCAGGCAGAATTCCCGGCGCCCGCCGAAGCCGCGACGCGCGACCACCAGGCGGACGACGCGCGCCAAGCCGCCGAGTCGTCTTTCGGGAGCGTGACTTTCGACAACCTGGCGGAGGTCAACGCCGCGCACGATTCCCCCGGCGCAAACTTTTCCGACTCCGCCCACTCTTCTTCGCGCAGCGTGACGGACGAGCTCGCTTCAAGCGTCGCCGAGTTCGAATGGAACACGGTCGCGCCGGTCGAGGATTCGTCGCGCGAGCGCGGCGCGACGCCCGACGCGGGCACTTCGTTCGCTGACCTGAACGCCGAGACGCGGCGAGAGGGCGCGGACGACTCGCCGCGCACGTTCGACTTCGCCTTCGAGCGCAACGGCTTCGACGTGCCGCAAGGGACTACCGCCGCCGCCGATCCTTTCGCGCAAGACGTCGCCGCCGACCGGGAAGGCGCGGGCGGGACGGACGACCGCGTCCAGGCGCTGCTGTCGCGCGAGCTCGAGAGCGTCGATTTCTACCTCGAACAGGGCTACACGGACATCGCGCGCGACACGCTCGACATCCTCGAACGACAGTACGGCAAGACGCCCGACACGGACGCGCGCCGCGAGCGACTGCAGAACGCCGCCGAGACCGCCGCGCAAGCCGCGGGCGCCGCCGCGGAGCAGCCGCAAGTCGCCGCCGACGGGGCGGCGCAGAGCTTCGACGACATCAGCGCGTTCGAGCTGCCCGCCGAGAGTCATCCAGCGGACGCGGGCGGCGAGTCGGTCGAGTTCAGCATCGACGAGCAGGCGTTCGTCGTCGACGAGCCGGCGCACGAAGCGCACGCGTCCGCCGCGGCTGAGGCGGCGCCTGTCGAGTCCGCGCAGAGCGGCGCGCGAGCCGAGGGCGCGAGCATGGCGTCCATCTTCGGCGAGTTCCTCGACGCGACCGAAGACGCGCCCGCCTCGCGCGACGAAGACTTCGAGACGCACTACAACCTCGGCGTCGCCTACAAGGAGATGGGCCTGTGGGACGAGGCGGTCGAGCAGTTCCAGAAGGGGGTCGATCTCTGCGCCCCTTCCGACGGCACGACGCGCTACCTCGAATGCTGCAACATGCTCGGTCACTCGCTGCTGGAGAAGGGCATCCCGCGCGCCGCCGCCCTCTGGTTCAAGAAGGCGCTCGCGCTGCCGCGCCTCTCCGAGGACGAGAGTCAGGCGCTGCGCTACGACCTCGGCGCGGCTTACGAACAGGCGGGCGACATCGACCGCGCCATCGACACCTTCTCCGAAGTTTACGGCGTGGACGTCTCCTACCGCGGCGTCGCCGGGCGGCTGCGCGAGCTGCAGGAGCGAAAGCCCGTGACGAGCGGCAGGTGAAAAAGCCGTGACGGGTGACAGGTGACAAGTGACAGGTAAATACTCGGAGCCGCGCCTCGCACGCTTGCGACGCGCGGCTCTAAAGTTTTAGACTCCGGCTCGTCACCCGTAGTTTTAGGTTCTGACTTGTCACCCGTCACCGTTTACGGTTCACGATAATGTCCGCCAAGCTCACCGTCATCTTCTACATCGTGCTGTGCCTCGAAGCGGGCATCGTCCTCACGTTTCTGCCGTGGACGAACCCTTTCGGCTTGAGCGACTGGGGCGACAACTTCTTCCTCGTCTACGCGGCGCAGAAGACCGGCTCGCACGCGCTCCAGCACGCCGTCGCCTCCGGGTGGGTGCGCGGCGCGGTGACGGGCTTGGGGCTGCTCAACCTCTGCATGGCTTTCTGGGAGCTGTTTCACTTCCGACAGACCGTCCAAATGCTCGGCGGGCGAGCCGCGCACGCAGTAGACCCGGCGACCGCGCGAGATGCCACTCGACCTGCCAGCAGCGGCGGCGGCGAGCTACCTCGTTAGCCCCGGCGCGACGACGCCGGAGACGACGCGCGAGAGCGGCGAGTTTCATCGACTGCTCGCGCTCGTCGGCGCCGCCACGGACGCGCGAATCGATCTCGTCCAACTCCGTGAAAAACTTTTACGACCGCGCGTGCTCTACGAACTCGCGGCGCGCTGCGCGGAAGTGACGCGCGGCACGGGGACGCGCCTCCTCGTCAACGACCGCGCCGACATCGCGCGCGCCGCCGGCGCCGACGGCGTCCACCTCGCGGCGCGCTCGCTCGACGCGTCGGTCGTGCGCCGCGCCTTCGGCCCGGACTTTCTGATCGGCGTCTCGGCGCACGCGCTCGCAGAGGCGCGGGCGGCGCGCGCCGGCGGCGCGGACTTCGCCGTCTTCGGTCCCGTCTTCGACACGCCGTCGAAGCGCGCGCTCGGCTCCCCCCTCGGCGTCGAAGCACTGCGCGAAGTCGCACACAAACTTTCGCCGTTCCCCGTCTTCGCCATCGGCGGCGTCACGCGCGGGAACGCGCCGCAAGTTATACGCGCGGGCGCGCGCGGCGTCGCGGCGATCCGGCTCTTCAGTGATGCGGATAGTTTGCGTGAGGCGGTAGAAGAGATCGGGAGCGTGCCGTTCACCGCGCTTGAGTGAGATCAATGCTTAAACTCACCGCCGCAGGCGCAGAGGACGAATTAAACGATGAAGTATGAACGATGAACGATGAAGTAAGACCAAATTGTTTTTACTTCATCGTTCATCGTTCATACTTCATCGTTCCTCCCTGCGGTGAATCCTTCTCTCGGAAGGCGCTCGTGAATCAATGATGACGAACGATCAGCGAAACACGCCGCCCGTCGTGCTGACCATCGCCGGACTCGATCCGTCGGGCGGGGCGGGCGTCGTCGCGGACGTGAAGACGTTCACGGCGTTCGGCTGCTTCGCGTGCGCCGCGATCACGTCGCTCACTTTCCAGAACACGGCGGGCGTCTACGGCGCGTCGCACCAGTCGGCTGAAGTCCTGCGCGCGCAGGTCATGCCGGTCGTCGAAGACTTCCGCGTCGCCGCGCTGAAGACGGGGATGCTCCCCACGCGCGAGGTCATCATGGAGGTGGCGCGGCTCGTGCGCGAGACCCCTCTGCGCGCCGCGCCGTTCGTGCTCGATCCGGTCGTGCGCTCGACCTCCGGCTACGATCTCATCGACGACGACGCGCTCGCCGCGCTCAAGCGCGAGCTGCTGCCGCTCTCTCTGGTCGCGACGCCGAACGTGCCCGAGGCGGAGCGGATCACCGGGTTGAAGATCGAAGACGAAGAGGGGATGCGGCGCGCCGCAATCGCGATGCGCGGGATGGGAGCGCGCGCCGTGCTCGTCAAGGGCGGGCACCTCGCGGGCGACGCGCTCGACGTGTTAGACGACGAGGGTCGCGTCGAAGTTTTCCGCGCGCCGCGCATCGCATCAACCTCGACGCACGGGACGGGCTGCACTTTGGCTGCCGCGATTGTCGCGTGCCTCGCGCGCGGCGTGAGCCTCGCGGAGTCGGTCTCGGCGGCGAAGCGGTACGTGACGGCGTCGATCGCGAAAGCGCCGCGCCTCGGTCACGGGTACGGTCCCGTCAGCCACGACATCCGCGTAGAGTTCACGCCGGGCGGCGTGAAGATCGACGGCGCGTGAGCCGGCGGCGGATGAGAGTGATGCTGATCGGGGTGGCGGGTTGAAGTCGAAGCGGCGCGCTCTCGGTTACGCCACCTGATCGCGGCGGCAGGCGCGAGCGCGAGCGCGCCGGCGCGGCTCGCGGATCACGCGACCTGCATGACGCGCGCGGGGTCGAGGAAGAGCCCGGTGTGGAGAGCCTCGCGCAGCAGCGACTCGGTCGCCTCCGCGTCCTGCGGGCGAGAGAAGATGTAGCCCTGACCGTACTCGCAGTCCAGATCGCGCAGTCGCGCCAGCTGCTCTTCCGTCTCGACGCCCTCGGCGACCACGTCCTTGCCCATGTTGCGCGCGAGCAGGATGATCGTGCGGACGATCTCGGAGTTCTCGCGATCCTCGTCGCCGTGCGGGCTGATGAACGAGCGGTCGATCTTCAAAGTGTGGATGGGGAAGCGCTGCAGGTAGGAGAGCGAGGAGTAGCCCGTGCCGAAGTCGTCGATGGCTAGCTCCAGGCCGAGCGCGCGCAGATCGCCCATCAGCGAGACGATCGCCTTCGCGTTGTCCATCACGACCGACTCGGTGAGCTCCAGCTGGAGGCAGCGCGGGTCGAACTCCGTCTCGCGCAGGACGCGCGTGATGCGGTCGAGCAGATCGGCTTGCGCGAACTGGCGGCCCGACAGGTTGACGCTCAGCTTGAGGTCGCGGTGGTGCGGCGAGAGCGCGTGCCACTCCCGCATCTGGCGGCACGCGGCTTCCAGGACCCACATCCCCAGCGGCACGATCAAGCCCGTCTCCTCGGCGAGCGGGATGAACTCCGAGGGCGGCACGAGCCCGCGCTCGGGGTGCGTCCAACGCACCAGCGCCTCGAAGCCGGTGATGCGCCCCGTCGAGAGCGCGACGATGGGCTGGTAGTAGAGGCAGAACTCCTTGCGCTCGATGGCGCGGCGCAGGTCGTTCTCCAGCTTGAGCAGCGCGCAGACGCGCGCGTGCATCACCTGATCGAAGACCTCGTAGCGCGCCGCGCCCTCCGCCTTCGCGCGGTACATCACGGTGTCGGCGTCGCGGAGCACGTCCTCCTCGTTCGTGTAGCCGGTGGTCGAGAGCGCGATGCCGATGGAGGCGGTGGTGAAGACCTCGTACCCGCCGATCTGCAGGGGCTCGGCGAGCTGCTCCTGCACGCGCTCGGCGACGCGCAGCGCGTCCTCAGGCGAGTCGAGGTTGTTGAGGAGGATGGCGAACTCGTCGCCGCCGAGGCGCGCGACCGTGTCGCCCGCCCGCAAGCCGTGCTCGAGGCGGCGCGCGATGGAGACCAGCAGCTCGTCGCCGACCGGGTGGCCGAGGCTGTCGTTGATGACCTTGAAGCGGTCGAGGTCGAGGAAGAGGACGGCGAAGAGCGCGGCGGGCGTGCGCTTCGACGAGGCGATGGCGAGCTTGAGGTGATCGGTGAAGAGGGCGCGGTTCGGCAGCCCCGTCAGCGAGTCGTGGAAGGCGATGTGGATCAGCTTCGCCTCGGCGCGCTTCCGCTCCGTGATGTCGCGCGCCACCCAGATGACGGCGTCGTCGATCATCGGCGAGACCGTGCCGGCGAACCAGTGCTCGGAGCCGCCCACGTCGAGGCGGTACTCGAAGTTGATGGTGTCGCGCGCTTCGAGGGCGCGGTGGACGTAGTCGAGGAACTCGTCGGCCTGCTCGCGCGGCAGCACCTCGTGTAGCGTCCTGCCGAGCATCTCGGCGGGCGGCTGGTAGAGGAGCGCGGGGTTGGTCGGCGCGATCTTCAGGTAGCGACCCTCGCGGTCGAGCACGAGGATGACGTCGGTCATCGCGGCGAAGAGCGCGCGCAGCTCAGCCTCGGAGGCTTCGAGAGAGCGCTGCGACTGCCGGCGCTCGGTGATGTCGCGCGCGATGCCCTGCACGCCGACGGGCGCGCCGTCGCGGTAGATGAGGCGCGTGCTGATCTCCAGGGGCACGCGCCGCCCGTCCTTGGCGAAAATCTCCAGCTCGTAACAGGTCGACTCCTCGCCCACCTGCTTGTGCCCGAGCATCTTGCGCGCGAGCGAGACGTACTCGGGGACGACGACCTGCGCGAGGTTGATGCGGCACGCCTCCTCGCGCGTGTAGCCGGTGACGCGCTCGCCCGTCTTGTTGAGGCTCGTGAAGTTGCCGGAGAGATCGTGCGTGTAGACCACGTCGTTGGCGTTCTCGAACAGCTCGCGGTACCGCTCCTCGCTGCCGCGCAGCGCCTCCTCGGCGCGCTTGCGCTCGATGGCGATGGCGATCTGGCTGCCGACCGAGGCGAGGAACTCTGTGTCGTGCGCGGAGTAGGCTTGCGGGTCGCGGTAGTGCTGCACGACGAGCACGCCGATGGTCGCGCTCGGGGTCTTCAGGGGCACGCCGAGCCAGACCGCCGGCGGCGTGCCGACCATCTCGACCTCGCCCCGCTCGGCGAGCGCGCGGAAGACGTCCTCGGTCATCAGCGCGGGGCGGCTCGTGCGGAAGACGTAAGCCGTGCGCCCCCTGCCGATCTGCTGGGGGGGCGGACAGGTGTCGAATTCGTCGACGAAGAACTGCATGTTGAGCATCCCCGACTCGCGGTCGATGAGCGCGACGAAGCAGTTCTCGGCGTAGAGGATTTTCCCGAGCGAGCGGTGGACCAGGGCGAGCAGCTCTTCGAGGTTCGAGGTGGCGTTGACGCCCTGGATGATCTCGGAGAGCACCTGCCGCTCCGCCTCCAGCCGCTTGCGCGCGGTCACGTCGCGCGCGATACCCTGAATGCCGCAGGGCTTGCCGTCGCCCGCGCGGATGAGCTGCGTGCTGACTTCGAGGTTGAGGCGCGCGCCCGCGCGCGAGACGATCTCGGTCTCGTAGCAGGTGGTCGTCTCCTCGCCGCGCAGCTCCTTCTCCAGCATCCCGCGCACGCGCTCGACGAACTCCGGCGCCGTGATCTGGCGGAAGTTCATCCGCCTGATCTCGTCGCACGAGTAGCCGGTCAGCGCCTCGCCGGCGCTGTTCATCGACGTGTAGTTGCCTTCGAGGTCGGTCGTGTAAATGATGTCGTTGGCGTCGGCGAAGAGGCGGCGGTAGCGCTCCTCCGACTCCTGCAAGGCGATCTCGGCGAGCTTGTGCTCGGTGATGTCCTCGACCGCGCCCTCGTAGTAGAGGAGCGCGCCCGTCGAGTCGCGCACGGCGTAGAAGCTCTCCCTGGTCCAGATGACGGAGCCGTCGCGGCGGCGCGCCTGGCACTCGAAGCCCTGTACCGCGCCGCCCGACTCGAACGTCTCCTTGAGGCGCGCGCGCACCGACGGATCGACGTAGTAGTCCTGATCGATGCTGTGGAAGCTCTCGATCATCTCTTCGGGCGAGTCGTAGCCGAGCATCCGCGCGAAGGCGGTGTTGACGTTGAGGAAGCGGCCTTCGGGGGTCGACTGGTAGATGCCGTGCAGCGAGTTGTCGAAGATGCTGCGGTACTGAGCCTCGGCGTGGCGCAGCGCCTCGAGCGCGCTGCGGGTGGCGGAGAGGCTTTCGGCGTCGGCCGCGCAGGACGGGCGGGAGTGCTGGGGGGCGCTCGATCCCGCGAGCTGTTCCTGGTCGAGTCTCATTCGAGGGTTCTTCCTTCTGCGGCGCGTGAGCGTGGGCGAAAGCGGTCGGTTCCACGGGCGCGCAATCATCGCGTCGCGGCGGCGGGCAGTCTTTCGCGCGGGGAAGACCCTTCCGGAGCGACGCCGGCTGGCGCTGACTGCGACTATGAACTGAGTAGTAGAACCGACTCGGCTTACGAGGATTTGAGGAGAAGCGGGGCTGGTAAACCAACAGCCACCTTTAATTTAACCGATGTCGGCAGGATTTGGCAACTGTTTCCGGGCGGGGGCTGCCACCGGATTACGCCCGCCGGGCGGCGTCGCGCCCCGCGAAAAAATCTGTCCCGGGTGATCCGCGCGCCCGACTTTTCCCGCGTTAGCGGGCAGGAGAGATTCGGGAGCGGCGATTCCTCGAACCTAAAAACCCGCCGCACGAATCGGCTGACCTCGCCCGAATACGACTCAGAGGAGACGCGAAGCCATGACGCTCGTTTACGCCACCGGACAGCCCCGCTTCTTAGAGTTTGCCGCCGCGCGCAGCCGCCGACAGGTGCCCGCGGGGGCGACCGCCCTCGCCGTCATCGAAGCCGGGCGCACGGAAGACCTCATCGACGATCCGACCTTCGAGCAGATGACCGGCGTGGAGTATTACGAGCTGCGTGAGTTGATCAGCGACGCGCGGCGCGGCGAGTAAGACGCGCCCCCGGACGTGAAGGGCGGCGGCACGACCGCCGCCCCGCCCCGGACGCCGCGCGAAGCCGGCTAACCCGGTCGCGCCTTCGCCCTTCCGCCCCCGACCTCACCCCTGCTCTTCGATAGTCACTTTCTCCATCACGACATCCTGGAGCGGCTTATCGCCCGGCGCGGTCGCGGTCGTGGCGATGGCGTCGACGACCTCCTGACCCTCGATGACCTGCCCGAACTTCGAGTAGTTCGGCGGCAGCGGGTAGTCGGCGTGCATGATGAAGAACTGCGAGCCGTTCGTGTTCGGACCCGCGTTCGCCATCGCGACCGTGCCCTTCTTGTACGCGCCCGCGTAGAGCGGCGAGGAGCGGTTGATCTCGTCCGCGAAGCGACCGCCCGAGGCTGACTCGCCGCCTCTACCCGTGCCCGTCGGATCGCCGCCCTGGATCATGAAGCCCTTGATGACGCGGTGGAAGATGACGCCGTCGTAGTAGCCGCGCTCGGCGAGCTTGATGAAGTTCTCCGTCGTTTTAGGCGCGTCTTGTTCAAGAAGCTCGAAGCGGACGGTGCCCTTGTTCGTCTTGATGTTCGCGATGCGGTTTGCCATTTCGATTCCTCGTTTCGTCGATTATGTCTCCGCCTCACCTCGTCAGGCGGTTGTATTTCCTCAGAACATCCCGCAGCCGGTCGTGCGGGAGCGCGTGAACCTTGTTGCCGCCGATGCCCGTCATCGTCTCCGCCGCGACCATCGCGTTGACGATCGCCTCCTCGGTCGCCTCGGCGGTCGCGCGGAAGAGCGGGTTGATCCTCTCGTTGGGCAGCATCGCCAACTGTGCGACTTCCGAAGTCTTCGACGCCTCCGGGTTGGCGGTGGAGAAGGCGATGAAAATGTCGCCGGAGGTGTTCTCGCCGCGCCCGCCCATCACCCCGACGGCGAGCGACACGCGCTTCGCGAGGCGCTTCAACTGGTGCGGGAGCAGCGGGGCGTCCGTCGCGACGACGACGATGATCGAGCCCTGCCCGTCGTCGGGCTTGCCGCGCTCCGGCAGGAGGTCTGTGATCTCCTTGCCGATGGGGACCCCTGCGACGCGCAGCAGATCGCGCCTGCCGTAGTTCGCCTGCACGAGCACGCCGACCGTGTAGCCGCCGTCCTCTCGCGCGAGCACGCGCGAGGACGTGCCCGTGCCGCCCTTGAAGCCGTGCGCGAGCATGCCCGTCCCGCCGCCGGCGTTCCCCTCGGCGACAGGCCCCGACCTCGCGCCGTCGAGCGCCTGGAAGACGTGCTCCTTGCGGACGTGGAAGCCGTTGATGTCGTTCAGAAAGCCGTCCCATGTTTCGGCGACTACGGGGAGGCTGAAGTCGCCCGAATAGCCCTCGCCCGCCCCGCGCCGCGCGTTCCACTCGATCACGGCGTCGCGCACGACGCCGACGCTGTGCGTGTTCGTGATCATGATCGGCGTCCCCAGACTCCCGGACTCTTCGAGCCAGGTCGTGCCGGTCATCTCGCCGTTACCGTTCAAGGTGTGCCACGCGGCGAAGACGCGCCCGCGAAAATTTTTGCCCTGCGGGAGTATGGCCGTCACGCCCGTCCTGACGGGTCCGCGCCCGACCACGAGCTTGCCTTCGCCCGCGACGAGCGTGGCATAACCCACTTCGACGCCCTTCACGTCCGTGATGGCGTTGAGGGCGCCCGGCACGCCATCGAACGGGACGCCGAGGTCGCGCGCGCGCGGCTTGCCCTGCGCGAAGACGTGCGGCGCGAGGAGGCACAAACCGAGCGCCGCCGGAAGCGCGCGCTTCAAGGCGAGAGCGAGAAATCCTTGCATCCGACGACTCCTCGAACCCGACGAATCTTTTCGTCTCGGCTCAGCAAATCGATCATGCGCCCGGCACGGGCAACGGACGGCTGACGGCGGGCGACGCGACGACGCGCACGCCCTCCAACTCGTGGAGCGCGGGCTCCGCGTTGCTGACGACGACGCGCGTGCCCGCGTACTCTAACATCTCGCGGTCGTTGTGGTTGTCGCCGACAGCCATCACGTCTTCGCGCGGGAGGTTCAACTCGTCGGCGACCGCGGCGAGCCCCGTGCCCTTCGACACTTCGGGGTGGATCACGTCGATGAGCCCGAAGTCGATGCGCGGGTAGACGGTCGTCATCAGCTTCACGCTCGCGCCCAGCTCGCGCGCGAAGACTTCGGCTAGACGCTCGGTCTTGCTCTGCGTGCCGGAGAAGGTGATGTGGACGGGCGCGTGATCAAGATAATCTTCGAGCGACGCGACCTGTCGGACGGAGCGCGCGGCTTCCTCGCCGTGGATGCGCCGCGACCACTCGATGTACTCGGCGAGCGGGCGGTCGTCCGCGTCGATGTGATCGTAGACGAGGACGCCCGCCCCTTCGGGATCGTCCGAGACGAGCGCGTCCGCGTCGTGCGCGCGGGCGACGCGCAGTGTCTCGCGCGCGGCGTCTAAGGGCAGCAGGACGGCGGCGACGGTTTCGAGCGTGCGCGCGTGCTTGGTGAGCGCGCCGTTGTGCGCGACGAGGGGCACGTCCAAGCCGAGTTCGAGCGCGACGGGGCGCGCGTCGCGGAAGCGCCGCCCCGTGACGAGCGCGACCTCGACGCCGCGCCCGCGCGCGTCGAGAATCGCGCGGCGGTTGCGCTCCGAGACGTGCCCGCGCGAGTCGAGCAGCGTCCCGTCGAGGTCGAGTGCGATCAGTCGAATCATAAAAGCGGTGACGGGTGACAGGTGACAAGTTAAAACAAAAAACTCTCGCCCGCCACCCGCCACGCCCTCTCCTATCACCGACACGATCCACCCATTACGGCTCTACCTGTCATCTGCCACCTGTCACGGCTTTACCTGTCACGGCTTTCGCCCCTGCCGGATGTTTGCTCCACCTGACAGCGGTTTCGCGGCGGGCGTATCATGTCGGGCGTAAACCCGAGACGAAAAGTTTTTCATCAAACCCGGAAAGGACGCCGCTTTCGATGAACGTCACACACTTGGAATGCGCCGCGTGCGGTCTGAGGCACGAGGCACGGCGGTTGCAAAACCTTTGTGGAGAGTGCGGCAAGCCGCTGCTGGTTCGCTACGATCTGAAGCGCGCCGCCGAGACGCTGAAGAAGGAAAGTTTATGCGAGAGGGTTTCGAGCCTGTGGCGGTACCGGGAAGTCTTACCGGTCGAGCGCGAAGAAAATGTCGTCTCGCTCGGCGAAGGCTGGACGCCGCTGCTTCGTGCCGCGCGGCTCGGCGGGCAACTGGGGATGGGCGATCTTTTCATCAAGGACGAGTCCTTGAACCCCACGCAGAGCTTCAAGGCGCGCGGCATGACGGCGGCAGTCTCGATGGCGAAAGAGCTGGGCGCACGTAAGCTCGCCGTGCCCTCGGCGGGTAACGCCGCGGGCGCGCTCGCCGCATACGCCGCGCGCGCCGGGTTGGAGGCGCACATCTTCATGCCGAAAGACACGCCGCGGGCGAACGTCGTCGAGTGCGAGCAGACGGGCGCGCACGTCACGCTGATGGACGGGTTGATTACGGACTGCGGCGCAGAGGTCGGAAGGCGCAAAGAGGCGGAAGGGTGGTTCGACGTTTCGACTCTCAAAGAGCCGTACCGCGTCGAGGGCAAGAAGACGATGGGCTACGAGCTGGCGGAGCAGTTCGACTGGACTCTGCCCGACGTGATCCTCTACCCGACGGGCGGCGGCACGGGGCTCATCGGGATGTGGAAGGCTTTCGACGAGATGGAAGAGATGGGATGGATCGACGGGAAGCGCCCGCGCATGGTCACGGTGCAGGCTTCGGGTTGCGCGCCCATCGTCCGCGCGTTTGAGGAGGGTAAGCGGTTCGCCGACGAGTTCCCGAACGCCGCGACGACCGCGTCGGGTCTGCGCGTGCCGCGCGCCATCGGGGATTTTCTGATCCTCGACGCGCTGCGCGCTTCCAAGGGTACGGCGGTCGCCGTCACGGACGAAGAGCTGATCGCGGCGACGCGAGAGATCGGCGCGGCGGAAGGCTTGTTCGTCGCGCCCGAGGGCGCGGCGTGCCTGCCCGCGCTGCGAAAGCTGCTCGACGCGGGCGAAGTTAAAAGGGACGAGCGCGTCGTGATCTTCAACACGGGCGCGGGCGTGAAGTACCTGGAGAGTTATTCGTGATCGAAAGACCGAATTGGAGGCCAAGCTGGGAAGCCACCCGCGTGGCGTTGGTAATATCTTTACCACTCGCCGCCTTAGCTTCATTCTTTTGTCTACTGGGAAGTGGGGATTTGCCAGCGCAAGGTGAGGCTTTTGAGATGGGGGAATCCATCTACTACTTTTTCGGATTCCCGCTGATGCGCATCGCTGACATCTTTCGACCACGCGGGCAGATGCACTTAGGCGGTCTCTTGTCGTCACTGCCACTGCTGAATTTTTATTCTTCGCCCAGTGGATGATCTGGACTCAGTCAGTCGCGCTAGCCGGCAAAGCGATCGACTGGCTGTGCTGGCGGGATGAAAACAAGAAGAGGTTTTTAGATTGGGAGAAAGTTTGATGAAGCGTCGAATGCCTACGATGTTGCTGGTTTTACAGGCATCAGTCGTGCTGCTGGTGCTAATGCTCGCGGCTTACGTCGTCGCCCACGGGCAGGTCGCGCAGTCGCCCGCGGGGCAGGGCGCGGCGAAGTCGGAGAGCGCGAAGGTCGAGACGGCGAAGAATGATGCGTCGAGCCCGGCGTTCGACCGCGCGCGGTTCGAGCGCCTGCGCGCCGAGGGGTCGGAGGCGTTGATGGACCTCGACTACGAGACGGCGACGGCGCGCTTTCGTGAGATGGCGACCGCGTTCCCGGATCATCCGGGCGGGACGCAGTACCTCGCCGCCGCGCTGTGGCTGAAGACGCTGAACAACTCGCGCCGGTTGCAGTCGGGTCTCTACAACTCCGACTCGTTCTACGAGGGCGAGGAGGACAAGGACGATCCCAAAAACGTCGGCGAGTTTCGCGAGCTGACGCGCAAGGCGAAGCTGCTGGCGGAGGCGCGTCTGAAGAAGAACCCGGACGACGTTGAAGCCCTGTACTTCCTCGGCGCGACGCAGGGGCTGAAGGCTGCTTACGAGGGCGCGGTCGAGCGCCGCTTCATGGGCGCGCTGAGGGACGGCAACGACTCGGTCGATCTCCACCAGAAGGTGCTCAAGCTCGATCCGAGCTACCGCGACGCGGAGCTGACCATCGGGATGTACCAGTACATCCTCGGCGATCTGCCGTGGCTGGTGCGGCAGATGGCGAAGGTCGGCGGCTTCAGCGGCTCGAAGAAGAAGGGCATCGCCACCCTCGAGCGCGTCACGCGCGAAGGGAACTGGGCGAAGGACGACGCGCGCGTGATGCTCATCCCGCTCTACAAGCGCGAGCGCCGGTTCGCAGACGCCGCCGTCGTCACTCGCGAGCTGGCGGCGAAGTACCCGCGCAACTACATCTTCAAACTCGAAGCGGCGGACGCGCTCGTCTCGCAGGCGGCGACTTTACGCACGAAGAACCCGGCGGAGGCGGCGAAGATCGAGCAGGAGGCTTTCGCCACGTTCGAGTCGCTTCTTAACGAGAAGGCTTCGCGCGGGGCGGTCGCGCGTCAGATCGACCAGATTCACTTCCAGTACGCCGAGGCGCTCTACACGGCGGGGCAGTTGGAGCGCGCGGCGAAGGAGTTCGTCGCGGCTGCTTCGACGCCGAACGCCGAGACGGCGCTCGCGACGATGGCGCACCTGCGGGCGGCGCAGTCGTTAGACCTCGCGGGCAAGCGCGCCGACGCCGTCGCGCAGTACAAAGCCGTGCTCGCGCGCCCCGACGTTTACAAGGCGCACGAGGCGGCGCAGCAGGGCTTGAAGGAGCCGTACCGCAAGCGCGAGTCGGCGGCGAAAGACGAAAGCGGCGGGGCGG
>JAIVJM010000009.1:56389-71083 GCA_020199995.1 Acidobacteriota bacterium
ACGCGAAGGAGATGCGCGGCGGCGTCAAAAAATACATCGGTCGGCGCACGCCCGACAAAATCCCCTCGTCCTACATGGACGAGTTGGATTACCAGGAGCCGCTGCCGTTCGAGTTTTTGATCTACGCCGCGCCCGACACCGTGTGGCGCGCCGACATGCAGCGCTTCCGCGAGCGATTCCGCGCCGCGCCCGCGACGCGCGACTTCTTCGCCTTCCTCAAAGCCACCGACGGGCTGCTCCACTGCCGCGGACCCGAAAGGCTCAAGATCGCGCTCGCGTCGCTCGACAAAATTCTGCGCGAGATTCAGGACTGGTGCGGCGACGAGACCGAGATCGTGCTCTTCTCCGATCACGGCATGAACCTTCAGGAGAACCGCCGCATTCATCTTCAGACGCACCTGCGCCGGGAAGGCTTCGAGATCAAAGATAATTTCCGCGCGCGCGGGCGCCAGACGGTCGCCGCGCCCGGCTTCGGTCTCTGCGGCTACGCGGCGGTCTACTGCTCCGACGAGACAGACCCCGCGCTGGTCTCCGCCGCGCTCGCCACACTCGAAGGCGTTGACTTCAGCGTCTACCGCGACGGTGCGGACGCGGTCGTCGTCAAGGGCTCGAAGGGCGCGGCGCGCATCCTGCGCGAGGAGAACGGCGCTGGAGTGCGCTTCGCCTACGAACAGTTGAGCGGCGATCCGCTCGAACTCTCCTCCATCAAAAGCGTGCTCGGCGGTGAGGGCGAACTGGACGCGCGGGGTCTCGCCTCCGACTCCGCCTGGTTCGAGCGCACCGCCGGGCACACCTACCCGGACGCGCTCGCCAACCTCTACAACTCGCTCCACAGCCCGCGCGTGCGCCACACGGCGGACGTGCTCGTCTCCTGCCACGACGGCTACTACTACGGCGCGTCGGTCTTCAGCCGGATGATGCGGCTGCTCGCCACGCACGGCAACGCCCTGCGCTCAAGCTCCCACGCCTTCCTGATGAGCACGCACCGCGCCTTCCCCCCTTACGTCCGCGCGGACGAGGCGCAGCCGTTCCTGCGCGGTTGAGCTTGGTGCTCTCCTCCCATATGCGAAGACCGATATTGCGTCTGGGCATAACGGTATTAGCCTCTCAACTTTTGCTCCCGGTAGTCTTGGCGCAATCTGCGCCAACTTCGGAGCAGGTTAAGCGGCGTCGTGCGGAGGCGGCCGCCGATCTGTTCATCGAGAGATTCCACGAGACGTTGGATTTCGGCGTTACGTTTGACAAGTTCGCTGTAACTGTTCAGGTGGCAGACCTCTAGATTAGCTTCCCTTACTTCTTCCTACAGATGCTCATTTCGTTTTAGCAGGCCAAAAGCCGTGACAGGCTCTGGCATCGGAGGGCGGGCATGATGATTGTATCTCGTAGAGGTGATGGATCGTCGCCGCGACCACCTCGACTCCCTGCTCGGAGATAGCTCTGATCTCCGACTTCCTTAACACGGCGCTCCTGGACTCCATCTGTGATGTCTAAGTGGAAAGGGCCGAACTCGTAAAAATGTTGGCAGGCTTGTTTATGGTCTCTTTAATGAAGAGATAAGACCATGCCAGCCGACTCCTCAGCGTGTAAGCTTCGGGGCCGCCATCTCTTCTTAACGCCGGCATCGTAATTCGTCATACCATGTAAAACTCCCATGCGATCCTGTCCGGGTCTTTGAATGCCACGTAGCGTTTGCCGAGCGTCTCGTCGAGTTTGACACCCGTATTCTCGACGCCGGCCTCTGACAGCGCGGCGGCGACCCGCTCCAGTTCGGCCTCGTCCGCACAGGCCAGCGCGATATGATCCAGCCCGACTCTGAAGGGGTCGAACCGGTCGCCCTGTGACGTTTCGGCTTCAGGGCCGCGCACGCCGAAGGGGGTGCTACCTGCGAGGAAGAGGAAAATATTCGCCCCCTCTAAGATTACGGGGAAGCCGAGCGTCTCCGCGTAGAAGCGCTTCGAGCGTTCGAGGTCTGTGGAACGAAGCGCAATGTGGTGCACGCCGTCGGTCTTGATGCCGATTTTCATTAGTGGCTCCTTTTCTGATGCTTAGAATTGTCTGACTTCACCGCGAATTGTAGTCGAAGAATGACAGGCGAGTCCTCAAGAATCGCTCAATTAATTCTCAAAGAGTTCTTAAAAACCGGAGAATCTTCTTTCAATTCATGAGGCGAGGCCAACGCGTTGCAGTAACTCTCGGAATCTAGGGTCTGAGCGGAGAGTCTCATAGAGTGGTTCAACCTTGAGGAAAACCCACGGGCCGGAACGTTCCTCACAACCCTTTTGCAGCCATGCGAGGGCTTCGTCTTTCTCGCCGAGTCCCGCATAGACGATTGCCATATCCATCGGCGAGGCGTGGCCTTTCTCCAATAGTTCTTTCACACAACGAAGCGTAGTCTGCGGCTCGGTCAGCCGTAACGTGCGGCGCGCCGCAAAATTGAGGTTGAACCGGCGCGTTTTGTGTCTATAATTGGCGCTCACCGCGCCCACGGGTTCGCCCGTTAGATCATCTGCATCGAACAATGGAAAGTCCGCGCTTCGCCGAATGCTTCGTCATCCTGCCCGCCGCGTTCTGTTTCGCATGGCAAGATACGTCGGCGCCGTCTCTCTTCTCGCCACGCTCGCTCTCAGCCCGCGCTCGCTGCACATTGGTGATACCGCCCTCGCCCAACGTCTCGCCGCGC
Source organism: Acidobacteriota bacterium (assembly GCA_020199995.1). Taxonomy (GTDB): domain Bacteria; phylum Acidobacteriota; class Blastocatellia; order Pyrinomonadales; family Pyrinomonadaceae; genus JAIVJM01. The sequence goes on from JAIVJM010000009.1 coordinate 59,070, forward strand.
GCGCGTACAACGTCGCGGACGGCTTAGGGCATGCGACAGTCACCTCCATTTACCAAGACGAGAAGGGTTATTTGTGGTTCGGCACGTACGAGGGCGTGAGCCGTTACGATGGCTACGGGTTCACGGATTACAGCGTGGCCGCAGGGCTTTCGCACCAACTCGTGCTGCGCGTCTTCGGCGACGGTCGGGGCGGCGTCTGGGTCAACACTTATGATGGACGTGTGGCGCGCCTCAGCGATCCCGCAACGGGCGAGGGGCGCAGGTTCGATGTCTTCGAGATGCGAAACGCGAGAGGGGCGAATGCAGCGCGCTTTGACCGTGAAGGGCGCCTATGGTGTGTGACCGCCGCGGGCGTTAATCGCGCGACGACCATCGAGCCGGAAGGGAACTCGTTTCAGTTTGAGCTTGTGGCCCCTAGCAGCGACCCGGCGCGACTGGGAAGCGATTACTCGGTGCTCGATCAAAGCGATCGTTTGTGGTTCGGCATGGCGCACGATCTGGTGGAGATCGCGCCTGATGGGCGCACCAATAGATACGGCCTGGGCGAAGGCGTCGCGCGCGCGCAGGTGCACGGCATCGCGGCGTCCGCCACGGGGCGCGTCTTCGTCGCCAATAGCCAAGCGGTTTACGAATTCGCTCCGGCTGAAGCTGAAGGCGAGCGCAGGCAGGGGCGTCGTCTCCCGTTCGAGTTGACGGCGGGAGCGGAGATTCACGCCATCACGCTTGACCACGACGACCGGCTATGGATTGGCACGACGCGCGAACTCCTAAGTTTTCACGACGGCGAGCGTGCGACGCACCGCATAGACGGGCTGTCCAGCCCTATCGAAACTTTGTTCGTCGACCGTGAAAACATCCTGTGGGTCGGCACAGCTTCCAACGGGGCCTTCAAGTTGACGGGGGCGGGTATCGTCAGCTACACCGTCGCCGAAGGGTTGCCGCAGGCGGACGTGAGCAGAATCATCGAGGGCGCGGACGGGCGCATCTACGCCGTCACGAGCGAAAACGGAATCGCTGAGATCGTCGGTGACCGCGCCGTGGTGGTCGAAGGTTCCCGCCTTCCTCCGTTCGATAGAATCGGCCAGCGAATCCTGCGCGACCGCAGGGGTGATTTCCGGGCGATGACGAACGACGCGGTGCTCCGCTTTGGCGGCCCCGCGTTACGCTTCCCGCCAGCCCAGTCCTTCCCTCGCCTCCAATCTAGGGAGCGTCAATACCGCGAGAACGCTCCACTCCTCTTTGAAGATTCGCAAAGCCGCCTGTGGAGCAGTCAGGGCGAGAGCCTCGTGCGCTTCGACCCGCACAATGAAAATGCGCCCGCCCCACGTATCTTGATCTCCGCGCGTGAGCTTCACGGCGTGATGCAGATGGCCGAAGACCGCGCTGGCGGGCTGTGGCTTTCAAGTCACGGTGGTTTGGGAAGAATGACGGGCGGCAGCTTCACTCTGTTCCGCGAGACCGAGGGCTTACCCGAAACATTGGGGCGCTCTCTCTACCTTGATAGTCGCGGCTGGCTCTGGATCGGCCTGCGCTACGGCGGGGTCTCCGTGACGCATGACCCGGCTGCTCCCGAGCCGCGCTTTACCAACTACTCGACGCGCAACGGGCTTGTGAGCAACACCGTCTCATCAATCACCGAAGACCATGAGGGGCGCATGTATTTTGCCACTCCTAGGGGACTTGGTGAGTTAGAGCCCGCTACTGGGCGTTTCCGCCACTTCACGACCGCCAGCGGTTTAGCGAACGACCGCCTGCGCTACTGCATGACCGACAGCCGGGGGCGCATCTGGGTGGCGACGACGACTGGCGTCTCGCGTCTTGACGCCCGCGCGCGGGAGACTTCCGGTTACGCGCCGCCCATCTACTTCACCCACATACAGATTGCGGGCGAGGATGTGGCTCTGCCGGAGACGGGCGCGAACGAAGCGCCAGAGATGCACCTGTCTGCGTCGCAAGATCATCTGAGCGTCGAATTTGTCGGGCTGAGTTACAGAGGTGGGGTGCGTTATCAATACCGGCTCGAAGGCACTGGCGGGGAGCAAAGCGCGGGCGACGAGTGGAGCGCGCCACTTTCCGGGCGCACGTTCAACTTTCTGCGCCTCGCACCGGGAGTATATCGCCTCGCGGTGCGCGCCGTGACGCCCGACGGTGCGACGAGCGACCGCCCAGCCACCTTCGCCTTCCGCATCTCACCACCTTTTTACCTGCAAACGTGGTTCATCGCGCTGGCAGCATTGGCGCTCACCGCCCTCGCCTTCACGCTTTATCGTTTTCGCTTGCGGCAGCTACGGCGTGAGTTCACTCTCGTCCTGAGCGAGCGCGCACGCATGGGGCGTGAGCTTCATGACACGCTAGCGCAAGGTCTGACGGGCATCTCCATCCAGTTGGAATCTGCGCGCGCCACGCTTACAAACGCCCCGACGGACGCCGCGCGGCATCTTGAGCGAGCGCGCGAGATGGCGCTCGCGAGCCTCGCCGAAGCGCGCCGCGCCGTGGGTGCCCTCCGCTCGCTAACGCTCGAAGGGAGATCGCTCGCCGACGCCCTCACGGCACTCGCGGCGCAGATGAGAGGGCCAATCGCAGTTCGCTCCGAGACCATCGGCGAGCCTCGCCCGCTCGGCACGGAGGTCGAAGACAACCTCTTCCACATCGCGCAGGAGGCAGTGACAAACGCGCTCAAGCACGCCGGCGCACGCGAGATCGTAGTTCGGCTGGAATACGAACTAGAATTAGCGCGCCTATCGGTGGAGGATGACGGGCGTGGATTCGATCTGAAGGAGAACGGACGAAACGGGTTCGGGTTGGTAGGGATGAGAGAGAGAGCGGAGGGCATCGGCGGCGCGCTAAGAGTCGAAAGACAGGCCGCGGGCGGCGGGACGCGCATTGTAGTGGAAGTGAAAAGGGGAAACTAAACGCGGGGACGCGGAGAGGAAACGACGGAGGCGCGCGCCCGTTCTTCTACGTGTTTCCATGTCTCAAGATTCTTATGACGATTGAAATTCTCATCGCCGACGATCACGTCATCGTGCGCGAAGGTATTGCCGCGATCATCAGCCGCCAGCCCGATATGACAGTCGTTGCTGAAGCCGGCACGGGTCAGCAGGCCGTCGAGCTTTACCGCCACCACCACCCGCACGTGGTCTTGATGGATTTGCGTATGCCCGTGATGAACGGCGTCGAAGCGACGGCTGCCATCTGCCGCGCCGACCCGACGGCGCGAATCATCCTTCTGACTACCTACGACGGCGACGAAGACATATACCGCGCGCTCGAAGCCGGGGCACGCGCCTACCTCTTGAAAGACATGCGCGGCGAAGAACTCGTCGAGGCCATCCGCGCCGTGCGAGGCGGCGCGCGTCGCCTCGCGACGCAGGCCGCGACCCGCCTGGCCGAACGCGCGGCGACGACCGAGTTAACGTCGCGCGAGTTGGGGGTCTTGGAGTTACTCGTCGCAGGCAAAAGCAACAAAGAGATCGCCTTCGCTTTCAACATCACTGAAGGCGCGGTCAAGGGCTACGTGAATATCATCTTCCAGAAGCTCCACGTCCGCGACCGCACTGAAGCTACGACCACCGCCATCCGACGCGGCCTCGTCCATTTGTAAGATTCTCAAAACCGAAAAAGGGCGAAACACGTAGACGCCGCAGTCCCGAAGAGGCTCGTCTCTTCTACGCAGCTGCGTGTTCAGAGCAGCTTCGATCTGGGTGTGCGGGCAGCGCCGTGCGCGGCCTCGCCTGCTTGAGCGCCGCTGGGCGCGAAGAGTCCCCTCCAGTCAAACCGAATTCGCTGTAGTTTTGCCCGGCGGCCTTAAATCCCCTATCGAAAGTTAGGTCTCCAGACCAACCAAAGTTGGATGACGCGGCTTCGCGTCCGCGCTATCTTCGCCGCCTCAGTTTGCAGGCGAAGCGCGCGGAGGCGACATGGTACTAAACGAGGCGGCGGTCGCGGGCGGACAGGACAATGAAGTTCTGCTGTTGATATTCGCTTGGTGCGCGCGGTGCGGGCGGCAGGAGCGAGTGCTGACGGTGCGCCAAGCCGCTGCCCTGTGCGCCGTCAGCCCGCGCACTATCCACCGCTGGGCCGCCGACGGAAAAATCCACGCCGTCCGCATGTCCGAGGGCGCGCTGCTTGTTTGTTACCGGTCGCTGATCTGTTGAATCGGCGGTCGCCGCCGAAGCGATTTTGCCGCTCAAGCTGTGGCGTCGTCCCAAATCGTACCGAAACAGACGAGAAGTGCCGAGATCACCATCGAGTTCAATCAGGTGGTGGTCATCAAGAAGCCAGAAGGGCTGATCGTTATATGGTGTCCCGCGTGCGGAGAGCAGACCAACATGATTACGACCGAAATCGCCGCCGTGCTGTCAAACGTTGATACGCGCGCGATCTATCGGCGAATCGAAACCGGCACGATTCACTTCACTGAGACGCCCAAAGGCATTGCGCTCGTGTGCCTCAACTCTTTACTGAAATAAGCCCAAAAGGAGAACACTTCAAATGAATACCCCCAACTCTCAGCGGCAGCCCCTTCGTCGGAGAAACCAACGGACATTGCCCCTCCGTCAGATGGTTACATTTATCTTGTGTCTGACCCTCCTTTTGGGGGTTACGGTTCCGATTAAAACCGCAGCTATTTATCCGCCGCCGCCCGCGCCGCAGTCAGCCACGCCCGCCGAAGTCAACCGGATCGAGCAGGCCGCCACGCCGCACGCTTTTGCGTTCATTTCGCTCTCGAACAATCCGGGCGCAGCCAATCTTAATCTGAACGGGCAGATTCTTCTTGGTGAGCAAAGCGACAGCCTCAACCCCGCGCGTGATCGTCTGGTCATCGCGCTGGGTTCAAGCCTTACGGTCTTGGAGCCGGGCGCGCTACGCCCGTCGGGACAGAGTAACCGCGTCTGGACGTACCAGAATCCGAGCCATCCGCGCGTCCGCAAAGTCATCCTGCAACGACATAGCGATCAATCGTGGCAGTTCGAGATCAGCAGCCGTGCGTCCATGCCTGAGAATCAAAGATTCTACCTGCGGATCGGCAATGACTGGGGCGGAATCAACCTCAGTACGGGAGAGATGCTGCTGCAAATGCAGCCCTCGCTCAACTATGCCTTTCAATCTCAGGCGATGATCGGCAACGCCGGCGGGACAGTCCAGACGACGGATGCCTCAGGCGTCGTCATCAGCTTGAGCATCCCGCCCGGCGCGCTCTCGGAAGCGACGCTCATTACGGTCACTCCGCTTGAGAGTTCTCCTCTGGTCGCGCCGTCGGGCGCGCTGCATCCGGGCGTGAAGTTCGAGCCGGAAGGATTGCAGTTCGCCAGACCGGCGACGCTGACGCTCGATTTCAGCGCGACTGCCCGGCAGATCACGAACAAAGATTTTATCTACCTGATGACTTCGCCGATGACGATGGTGCCGCTCTACGGCAGGGCGAATCCCGCGACTAAGACGCTGACGGCGCTGGTGCATCACTTCAGCGCGTTGCAGCCGGGAGCGGGCGACCCCGCGCTCTCCGATCTCGCTGCATGGGTTAATGATATTCTTTCTTCGGGGCAGAACCTGACGCTCGCAGAGATTCAATCGGTGATCGCGGCGGCGAATACGTTATTGCAACAAGGCTGCCAGCAGAACTGCATTGACACTGGACTGATGGCGCAGCGAGTCGGTGAATCCATTAAAGCGATTGTCACAGCCGAATGCCCGGACGCCACGACCAACCCTACCGACGCCGCGTTCAACCGGCTGGGCCAGTTGGAGGCTCTGTCTCAACAGGTCGGAGTCTCCGTCCCAGAGATTCGCACCTGCATGGAACAAGTCTTACGCGGGCTGATTGAAAAGGCCGCGCTCGCCGGGGTCGCGAACCCTTCGGATACCACCTTGCAGCGCGTAATAGATTTGTGGGGCAGAGCCGAGCAATCGAGCTTCCCCGATCTGGTCACGCTGGCCCGGCAGAAGACCGAGGACGTATTCCGCGCGCTGATAGACCGCGACGGGGCGACCGCCGCGGCAGACCCTTCGGACGCGAACCTGCGTCGCCTGTTAGACCTCAAGGCGAGGGCGCAACAGCTAGGCTTCTCCGACCGCGAGCGTCAGGCTCTGGTCAAGGTGGCGGCGGGCGTGCGTGTGATGATTTCGCGGGCGTCGGCGCAGTGCGCCACAAACGAGGCGGCTGCGCGGAGAGAGTTTCTGCGGGCGCAGACGTGGCACGCCGCCGTCTCGCTCGACCCCACCGTTGACCCGACGTTATCACGAGCCATCCAGGATGCGATTGACAACTGCGGCGGCTCAGAGATGAGGACGTTGGTCTGGGGGAACTATGCCACTGAAGCGGCTGTCCTACACTACGCCACAACGCATTCCGAACAGCGTACTTTGGAATGCTATAATAATTTCGGCGACAAGCTTCCGCAGAATGCGCCGCCCCCGGTCTTCCTACGTAACCAGCGCTGTAACAGCTATGTGGAGAATAGGCTTACTGAGCCGAGCCGGAACGTTCTCGCGTGGGATGTTTCATACTCGACCGCGCCAGATACTTATATCACAGACTTCACGATGGTTACGCTGACGTTCAATCGGGCCGGCACACTGAAGCTGGAGGCCAACCCCGACTGGTTGACTGACATCGGCGATAACGGAGCAAATTATCACCTCCTTTTGGTGAGAGTGTGGCGGCCGTCATCGGTGTTGTCGTCTCCCAACGTGAGCGGATTGGTGATGTTTTATCCATTTCCAAATAACCCCATTCCCGGTGAGCACCCCTTACACGGAAGTGTGACGGGCCCCACTACGACTCATAACATCTCCGGCCCCGGCACCGTGGATTTTATGATGTATACTGGGGGTGCGAATCCTGTTAGTAGGAGGCCTGCTTTTGGTTCTTCCGCCAGCGGACGACTCCTGACCGTTACCTTCACGCCGCAGTCGCAGCCGTAGCAGATAGATCAAGTCTCGACACCACGCGCCGCAGTCAGTGATTTTCCCCGACTGCGGCGCGTGGTGCTGAGTCGCCTGCCGGAAACATTCAAGCTCATCACGGAGAAGGAAGGTGAAAGCCGTACTACCAAACACTCTTCCCCAATGATTCGCGCTTGTGACTTACTTGCGGGCGCGAGCGAAAGATACGGCATAATAAAATTGAATCACCAGAGCGCGAGGAAAGACCCGATCTGATGGAATAGAAGCCCTGGGATTGACTGAAGGATTGGATGAGCAGGTTGATGACGAGACCGCTGCTAAATTTTACAAGGTCAGCATGAACTTCATTTACTTAATGAATATTTACGCGGCGAGCATTAAGATGGGGGCGGCGAGCCAGATACTCCGTCTTTGCCAAAAGACATGATCGGGGTCATTAACGGTTCAAAGCAACTCAAGCATATTTTCTCGAACAGCGTTGAGGATTTTCCGAATGCCGCTAACTTGAGCGAGCTGCAAAAGTATATGGCGGATTTAAAGCGGATGTCAGCGTTATACAGGAAACGTCTGCCCCGAAATGTTCTTACATCGCGGGCGTATAAGAAGAATGTCAAAGTACTTGAGAAAGAAAGAGGTCATCAGTTCGAAATTAACAGGGGTGATAATTTCTTTGGCGTCGGAGAGAATGTGGAAGTTTATGGGGTATGTCGTGATCTATTCTGCTTCAGGCTCGTTGAAGAAAAGGGTAAGCTCAGAGTTTTAGGATTTATCCTTGGCGATTAAGGAATGATTTCACCCAACCCTCTGAATGCGCCGGCCGTCGAGACCTTGAACCTGGTCCGCCGCTTCGGCGACTACGCGGCGGTCGATCGCGTCGATCTCAGGGTCGAGCGCGGGCAGTTCTTCGGGTTCCTGGGCCCGAACGGGGCGGGGAAGTCGACGACGATCAAGGTGCTGACGGGCTTGCTCGCGCCCACGTCGGGCGAGGCGCGCGTGCTCGGCTTCGACATCGCGCGAGAGACCCTGGAAGTTAAAAAGCGGATCGGCGTCGTGCCGGAAGACTTGAACCTGTTCGAGCGGCTGACGGGCGCGGAGATGCTCAACTTCACGGGGCGGATGTACGGGCTGCGGCGCGAGGAGACGGCGGAGCGCGCGGCGGAGCTGCTCGATCTGATGGAGCTGGGCGAAGACCCGAAGAAGCTCGTCGTCGAATACTCGCACGGGATGAAGAAGAAGCTGTCGCTGGCGTGCGCGCTCATTCACAAGCCCGAAGTCCTGTTCCTCGACGAGCCGTTCGAGGGCGTGGACGCGGTCGCCTCGCGCACGCTCAAAGATTTGCTGCTGCGCCTGACGGGGCGCGGCTTGACGGTCTTCCTCACGTCGCACGTCCTGGAGATCGTCGAGCGCCTCTGCACGCACATCGCGATCATCGCCGAGGGGCGGCTCGTCACGTCGGGCGCGCTCGGGGAGTTGCGGCGCGGCATCGCGGTCGGTGGCGACGGCGAGCGGGAGTCCGCGCCGCTCTCGCTCGAAGACTACTTCATCCGCGTCGTCGGCGGCGGGGCGCACGCGCCGGACGCCGACGCGCTGGCGTGGCTCGGCTAAGGGAAACCGCCTCGCGGAAACTGAAGGGCGGTCGCGACTCGAAGGCGGGCGCGGGCGGCGTCGAGGTCTGCGCCTCGACGTTGACGGCGAAGCGGTAGTTGCCCTCGGCCTCGACGCCGAGCCTGAACTCGACGTTGATGCTCGCGCCCGGGGCGAGCGGCGACGCGAGCGTGATCGACCCGGCGCGCACACCCGTATTCAGCCCGCCGCTCGTCACCGTCACGCGCGGCATCTGTTCGAGCGTCAGCGCCTTGAGGTTGACCGCGCCGTTCGTGCCCGTCACCGTCACGTCGGAAGACGAGAGCACGCGCAGGTCTGCCTCCGCCACGTCGCGGTTGCCGAGCGTGCTCAGGTTGACGATGCGGAAGCGCAGGCGCACGACGGGGGCGCCCGCCTGGTTCGTCCACTTGCGGCGGATCGAGAGCGTGCCGAGCGAGCCGCCGGTGACCGGCGTCGTGTCGCGCACGCGCGCGCAGGCGCTCGCGGGATCGGTACTCGTGGTGACGCAGCCCGGATCGACGTAGGAGGCTTTGATCTGCGAGTTGCGCGTCGGGGGGCTGTAGAGGTTCTCCGGGGCGGGCGCGCCGATGACGGGCTGCACCGCGCCGAGGGGCGCGCCGCTCGTCGAGACGAGTTGGAAGTCGGCGGCGTTATCGTTCGTGTCCTGCGGCAGACCCGCCGCGAGCTTGCGCACCCAACTGAACTCGCTGGTGTTCGCGGTGTACTGCGCTTCGGTCGCGGCGAGCGGGGCGAGCGGGGCGCCCTCGCGGTAGAGCGGGTCGACGGGAGTCGTCGCGTTGTCGAAGCCGACGGCGTCGATGCGCGTCGAGAGGTTGGGGCTCCCGATGCTGCTGAAGAGGGCGATGCCGGAGTCGTCGGCGATGTCGCCGGAGAAGAAGTCCTCGCCGGGGGCGTAGAGAAAGAGCGTGTTGTAGCCCGTGCCCGCGACGAGGAAGTGCGCGCGCGGCGGGATGACCGTGCCGCGCGGGATGATGTAGCTCTGGTGGTTCGCCGCCTCGAGCAGCCAGCCCGAAGAGCCGTCCGGGGTGTTGACGACGATCGTCGAGTTCGTGTTGTTGTAGAGCTCGACGAACTCGTCGGTGAAGACGCTGTACGCGGGTTGCCCCTTGGCGGCGGGGACGCCCGTGCCGTGGAAGCGGAACTCCGTGATGAGCACGTCGCCCGCGGCGGGCGGGGGCGTGCGGACGAAGTTGATCGTCTGGCTGCCGGCGAACTGCGCCAGCGGGTAAGCGCCGAAGGAGCGGCTGCCGGGGTAGAAGTAGCGCCCCGCCTGCGACGCCGCGACCGAGTAGTTGGAGCCGGTCAGGTCGGGGAACTTATAGCGACCGTCCATGCCGGTCGTGAATTGCGCGCTCGCGTCGCCGGAGAGCGTGACGGTGATGCCGCTCAGGGGGTTGCCGTCCGGGTCCGTGACGCGACCGGCGATGAAGCGCGACGGGTTGCCCGTCCCCGTGAAGGTGAGCGCGAGCCCGCTGCGCAAGCCGCCCGCCGCCAAGCCGCAAGCCGAGCTGAGCGCCGTGTACTGCCCGTCCGTCGCCTGCTGCGCGCCGACAGCCGGCACCGTGATGCCGCCGCCGGGGGCGCTAGCCCCGCTGCCGCCGATGTTGCCGTAGACGATGTCGAAGCGCTGCTGGTTCTCGTAGAGCCGCACCTCGAAGTTGAGCGTCCCCGCGGGCAAAAATTCGTAGGAGGCGCGCCACTCGATGTTGAAGACGCGGCTGCCGGGCAAGCCCGTCACCGAGGTGAAGACGCCCTCGCCCGCGCCGTTCATCTGGAGGTCGTTCCAGTGCGGCAGGATCGCGTAGTTGAACTGCGGGAGCGGGAAGCAGACCTGATTCTGCCCGTAGTCGTTGCTCGCGCTCGCGAACTGGAGCACGCCGTTGGTCGAGACGTTGGCGGCGGTGAACGTCTGCCCGTAGAAGGTGTAGGGGAAGGGCAGCGCGATGGGGGCGACGCAGTCCTCGTTGGGGAGCGAGGCGTCGGCGCAGGTGAAGCCGGAGACCTGCGAGGTGCCCGGCGTCAAGCCCACGCCGAGCGACTGCGAGATCTGGTAGCTGCTCTGCGCGCGCGCGCCCGCGGCGCAGGCGGCGACGACGATGAGCGCGGACGCGAAGGCGAGAGCCGAGGCGGGACGCAAGGATGGCATTAATACAACTCCGAAACTACTGTTGTGCGGGATTATGTCCGAAGGGTCCTGGCGGAACTTCTCTGGACGGTTCTGCGATAACGGACGCCGCGAGCCGGCACCCGTGCGAGCACGGGAAAACTAACACAGGCGGGAATGACTGACAAGTGACGAGGGCACTGAGTGATGAGTGGTGAGCGATGAGTGATGAGTTAAAAACACTGTATTTCACTCAGCACTCATCGCTCACCACTCATCACTTCTATGGGACTTCGACCAGCAGCTCGCGCCCGAAGGTGAAGCTGGGTCGCTTGCGCCCCTTCATGTACTTGGCGGCGGTCTGCGAGAGCGAGGTGACGAGGATGGGGAGCGCGATGGTGGCGTCGCAGTTGACGTAAGCCGAGGTCGCGCCGCGCGCGAGCTTGCCGTAGATCAGGGTCTCGTCCGTGACCGTCCCCGAGGAGCGGCCGCCGGGGTGCGGCGCGTCGGTCGAAATCTGGATGGCGTACTTGTGGCCGCGCGCGGGCGTCTTGACGATGCCGGTGGAGACCTCCGTCTGGTGGAGGAAGCTGCGGCTGGTTCCGCCGCCGAGGTTGATGACGCCGGAGACGCGCGCCCGCGCGGCGACCTGCGTGAGATCGAGCACGTCCTGCACGAGATCGAAGTGGAAGTTGTTTTTCTTCTCGAAGCGCGCGTTGGCGATCCCCAAGGTGATCGAGCTGTCGGCGATGGTCGGGCAGAAGACGGGGACGCGCGCCTTGTAGGCGCTGGTCAGCAGGCCGTCGTCGGTGGCGATCTCCGCCAGCTCGCGCCCCAGGAGGTGCAGGAACTCCCTGGTCGAGTAGGTGCGCGTCTGATCGAGCTGGTTGGTGAAGCCGCCGACCCACTCCTCCGCCTCGCGGTACTCCTCCTCGCTCGCCAAAACGTCCAGCATCCGCGCGATCTGCGACGCCTCCAGCTCGGCGTCCGTCATGTAGGGGTGCGACTGGTAATGGTTGCGGCCCAGGGTCTCGTGCAAGTCGTGGAAGAGCATCGAGCCGGAGCAGATCAGGACGTCCACGAAGCGGTTCTTGATGACGTAGGCGAGCAGCCGACGCATCCCCGCGGGGATGAGCGCGCCGGAGGCGGCGACGAAGATCGTCGTGTTGTCGCCGAGCATGTCGAGCCAGATGCGGTGCGCCTCGGCGAGCTGGCGCGCGCCGAAGCCCGTGCCCTCCATCTTTTCGAGGAGTCCCGCGACCGAGCGGTCGCGATCAACCTGCACGGGGCGCGTCGGGATGGTCAGGTACTTCGAAGGTTTAGGTTTGCGTTGGGTCACCATAATTAACAGGTGTCGGGGGATGGGGGATGGGGG
>JAIVJM010000106.1 GCA_020199995.1 Acidobacteriota bacterium
GCCCGGCGTGTGGCGGAGTCGAAATAAAACATCATGCAGCAGGTCTACATTAACCAATTATCGGATTACGCCGGGGAGGAAGTCACGCTCCGCGGCTGGCTCTATAACATGCGTTCGAGCGGCAAGCTTCTGTTCCCGCAACTGCGGGACGGGACGGGCGTCGTGCAGTGCGTCGTCTTCAAGAAGGGCGTTTCCGAAGAACTCTGGGATTCGCTTAAAAATCTGGGTCAGGAGTCGGCGCTCTCCGTACATGGAACGGTACGCCCGGATGAACGCGCCCCCGGAGGCTTCGAGTTGGACGTGAACGGCGCGCAGGTCTTTCAGGCGGTCGAGGGCTTCCCCATCACGCCGAAGGAGCACGGCACGGAATTCCTGATGGATCACCGTCACCTCTGGCTGCGCTCCCGACGCCAGCACGCAATCCTCAAAGTGCGCCACACGGTCGTTAACGCCGTCCGCGACTTTCTCAACCATGACGGCTTCACGCTCTGCGATGCGCCCGTCCTCACGCCCGCGGCCTGCGAGGGGACGACGACGCTCTTTGAGGTTGACTACTTCGACGACGAGAAAGCTTACCTCACACAGTCGGGCCAGCTTTACAACGAGGCCACGGCGGCGGCCCTGGGCAAGGTTTATTGCTTCGGCCCGACCTTCCGCGCCGAGCGCTCGAAGACCCGGCGACACCTCACGGAATTCTGGATGGTCGAGCCCGAGATGTCCTTCGCCACGCTCGACGACGTGATGGACTTATGCGAACGCTTTCTCTCGCACATCGCCGCGCGCGTGCTGGATGAGCGCGGCGAGGAATTAAAAGTTCTGGAGCGCGACCGCTCGAAGCTGGAATCTGTCGTGCCGCCCTTCCCGCGCCTGCCATACGACGAGGCGGTAAAGATTTTGCAGGAGGGGCACGAGCGCGGCGAACTCGAAAACCGCTTCGAGTGGGGAGGCGATTTCGGCGCGCCCGACGAGGCATATATCTCCTCCAGATACGACCGCCCCTTGATGGTGCACCGCTACCCGGCGGCGGTGAAAGCCTTCTACATGGCGCGCGATCCCGAACGCTCAGACCTCGCGCTCGGCGTGGACGTGCTCGCGCCCGAAGGGTACGGCGAGGTCATCGGCGGCGGCGAGCGCGCGACCTCTCTGGAGTATCTCGAAGAGCAGCTCACAGCGCACGAACTGCCGCGCGAAGCCTTCGAGTGGTATCTTGACTTGCGCCGCTACGGCAGCGTGCCCCACGCCGGCTTCGGGATGGGCATCGAGCGTTGCGTGGCCTGGATGTGCGGCATCGAGCATGTCCGCGAAACCATCCCGTTCCCGCGGATGCTCTACCGCATACGGCCCTGAAATTTCCATGACCAAAGAACGCATCGTCACAATCTTCGGCGGCGCAAGGTGCGGGCAGGAGAGCGAAGAATATTCGCAGGCCCGACGAGCCGGGCAACTCCTGGCCGAGGCGGGAATCACGATCTGCACGGGCGGATATCTCGGCGTGATGGAGGGCGCGAGCCGCGGCGCGCGCGAGCGCGGGGGGCGCGTGCTCGGCGTCGTGATGAACCAGTTCAAGGCCGAGCCCAACCGCTATCTGACTGAAAAGGTCGCCAGCGCGCACTTCTACGAGCGCCTCCAGAACCTCATCACACGCTCCGTGGGTTTCATCGCCATCCGCGGCGGGGCGGGGACGGTCACTGAGCTTTCCCTGGTCTGGAACAAACTCCAGACGGGCGTCATCGAGCGCTGCCCGCTCGTCCTGCTCGGAGACTGCTGGCCCCCCATCGTCGAAGCCTTCCGCCGGAACCTCGTCGTGAGCGAATCGGACGTCGCACTGCTCGATTTCGCGCGCACGGCGGAAGAGGCGGTGGGCATCATCCTGGAAAAATCGAAAGGGGAAGCGTAAATGAATTGCCCGAAGTGTGGCTCCGGTCTTTTGCCCGGCGCACAATTCTGCGGGGCGTGCGGCACGCCTCTGAGCGAAGGCGGAATGGCTCCCACCTCTCCCCCTCCGACGCCCGCGGGCGCACCTTCAACTGGTCGCGGCATCACGATTGACGCCGATGCGAAGGGGCAGGGGCGCGGGTACACGTACGAAGTGCTGCACCAACCCTCCTTCGCGCTCGCCGTCGTCAAGTTGCAGCCCGAACAGTCGATTCAGGCCGAAGCGGGCGCGATGGTCTCGATGTCGGCGAACATCGAATTGCAGTCGCAGATGAAGGGTGGACTGGTGGGCGCTCTCAAACGCGCCGTCGGAGGTGAGTCGGCTTTCGTCTCGACCTTCACGGCGCGCGGCGGCCCCGGCGAAGTGACTCTAGCGCCCGGCGGCCCCGGCGACATCGCCGCCCTCGAAATGGGCAACCAGAACTTCTTCGTCCAGTCGAGTTCGTACCTCGCAGGCGACGTGGGTCTCAATGTGGACACGCGGTGGGGCGGCGCCAAATCGTTCTTCGGCGGCGAAGGACTGTTCGTCCTTCAGGTCAGCGGAACCGGCGTGCTCCTCGTCTCATCCTTTGGCGCCATCCACCGTAAGCGTCTGGTGCCGGGCGAACGTTACGTCGTGGACACGGGCCACCTTGTGGCATGGGAAGGGACGACGCAGTACACTCTCCGCAAGGCGGCCTCCGGGTTCTTCCGCACGCTCGTGAGCGGCGAAGGAGTCGTGGCGGAATTCTCGGGGCCGGGCGAGATTCTGATTCAGACTCGCAACCTCGCGGCCTTCGCGGGATTGATGAAGCCATTCTTCCCCACACAGGGCGGAGGCGGTGGTTTCAACCTGGGCGGGTAAATATTTGGCCGAGAGTTTTTCGATGAGTGAAAGCGTTTTGGAGCAGACCCGCAAGCCGAGTTTGGGCCGTCCGCCCGGAGTCGGACGCCGCGTGAGCATTATCGGCGCTCCCTGCGGACTGGGCGCGAGCATTGCGGGTGTCGACCTCGGGCCGGCGGCGATGCGTGTGGCCGGACTCCGCCAGCGCGTCGCCAGACTCGGTTACGAGGTGCGCGATCTGGGAGATATGCGCATCGAGTGCCCGAACACTTCTCCCCCGCCGCAAGAGAAGCTGCGCTACCTGTCAGAGATCAGTGCGGCGTGCAGGGCGCTTGCGGAGGACGTGAGGAAGGTTTTGGAGGAAGGGGAACTGCCGGTCGTCCTCGGCGGCGACCACTCGATTGCCATCGGAAGCGTCGCGGGCGTGGCCTCCTTCTGCCGGCAGCGCGAAGAGACTCTGGGTCTCATCTGGTTCGACGCGCATGCGGATATGAATACGCCCGACACTTCGCCCTCGGGCAACATTCACGGCATGCCGCTGGCCGTGCTGCTCGGCTACGGTGCGCCTGAGCTAACCGGCATCGAAGGGTTTTCGCCAAAGCTCGACCCTCGATTCTGCGCGCACATCGGCGCACGCGATTTGGACGACGGCGAGCGCGAGCTGATACGCCAACTGGGCATCCGGTTTTTCACCATGCGCGAGATCGACGAGCGGGGGATGAGCGCCTGCATGGACGAGGCGATTGCCATCGCCGCCAAAGCTTCGGGGGGCTTTCACGTGACGCTCGATGTTGACGCGCTCGACCCGGGCGACGCCCCCGGATCAGGGACGGTCGTCCGCGGCGGCCTGACCTACCGTGAGGCGCACCTCGCGATGGAGAAGATTGCGGATGCGGGGGGAGCGCTGGCGCTCGAAATCGTCGAAATAAATACGGCCCTTGATGTCAATAATCGCACGGCTGAGTTGGGCGTCGAACTGATTCTCTCCGCCCTCGGTAAAACCATTCTTTAAGGTAACTTCTTAATTGTAATACCTGAAGCCCGAAGCCGGAGATTGTTGCAGCTCTGTGACTTTGGGCTTTTTGGCTTTTGGCGCGTCGAAACGAATCATGGCAAAGAAAATACATGTCGGAATAATATACGGCGGGCGTTCGGGCGAGCATGAGGTCTCGATACGTTCCGCAATTTCCGTGATTGAAGCGATTGATCGAGACAAATACGAGGTCGTCCCACTGGCGATTACGAAAGAGGGGCGCTGGCTCTCTCCTTCGGAATCCGCATCGCTACTGCCCGAGAATGCGCGGTCTTTACTTCCTGCCACGGTTGTGGCTTCAGGCGAAGCTTTAACAATCGTCGGCGATCCTTCACGCGGGGGACTCTTCAGACTCGAGGGTGGCGGTGCGGGCGCGACAAATCAGAAACTCGATATCGTTTTCCCCGTCCTCCACGGCACATACGGAGAGGACGGGACGATTCAAGGGTTGTTGGAAATGGCCGACATCCCGTATGTCGGCTGTGGAGTTCTGGCTTCGAGCTGCGGCATGGACAAGGTCACGATGAAGGCTCTCTTTCGTCAGGCCGGCCTGCCCATCTGCAAACACGTCTGGTTTCTGCGGGGTGCATGGGAACGCGACCCGGAGGCCATCAAAGTTCGCATTGCAAGGGAGATAGGGTTCCCATGTTTCGCCAAACCGGCCAACCTCGGCTCATCGGTCGGCATTTCGCGCGCCGACGACGAACAGACACTGAAGGGCGCGATTGAACTCGCCGCCAGCTATGATCGGAAGGTCATTGTCGAGGAGGCTCTCAAGATGCGGGAGATCGAATGCGCCGTGTTAGGGAATGACGAGCCTGAGGCGAGTCTGCCGGGTGAGTATGTCGTCCTCGAAGCGCAGGCAGCTTTTCTCGACTATACGGAAAAATATACCAAGACGGGGCACGTAGAATTCGTCGTGCCCGCGCCAGTCTCCGCGCGACTTTCAAGTCGAATCCGCCGGATGGCCGTCAAAGCTTTCAAAGCCGTGGACGCCGCGGGACTGGCACGCGTGGATTTCTTTCTCCTGCGAGACACCAATAAGCTGCTCGTCAACGAGCTGAACACGCTCCCCGGCCTGACGGATGTCTCCGGCTTCCCGAAGATGTGGACGACGACGGGTCTACCCTTCGGCGAGCTGATTGACCGCCTCATCGAACTCGCCTTCGAGCGGCACAGAGATAAATCGCGTAACCTCACGACCCGCTGACGCAGCAACGATTTTCTGTGAATTTCAAAGGCCGGCTCATGTCGAAAGCGGCGTTCTCCGGGTGTGAGCGCGCGGGCATTGAAGGGTCCGGAAAAAAAGCTAAGACCTTGGAGCGCGATAACCATCGCGCGTGCGCGTCTGGACATCCTCGCGTGACAGTTTGAGTTCAATCGCACGCCAACGCCCGTCGCGCGTGCGATTGTGCGGGCGATAGCCGACGGTGTATTGATTACTCAGCTCCTCGACGATCTTCGTGAAGGCTTCTCCGAGCGCCTGCCCTCCCGGTGTCGAAACAAATCGTCCGCCGCTCTTGCTCGCGAAGTTCTTCAAAGCGGCACCCGCCCTCATCCGCTCGGCTGTCCCGCCTGACGCATGAGTGTCACCCATGTCCACTTGTAGACTGCCGCCACGTCATCCGTGCGCAGGCCGTCGAGAAAGCGGATCGACGCCGCGCGCGCCAGTGAGACGCGGCCTTCCATACTCCCGGACGTGTCAAGGAGGATGGCCGCCGCGAATGGAGTCTCCTCGACGGAAAAAAAGTTGATGGCCTGCTCTCGTCTGTCCTCAAACACTTTAAAGTCGGCGCGGGTCAGCTTATGAACGTAACGGCCCTGTCTATCGGTGACAGTGATGTTAAGGATCACCAGGTCGGACTCGACGCGCACGACCTCGTCTTCGTCCTGCTGTTGTGAGCGGGCTTGAGGGTGGAAAAAGATGGAGGAGAGAAGCAGGAGAGCGGCAGCAAGACCCGCGACGACGGACTGACGGGAAAATCTTTGAACGAAGAATGATGCTCTCAGAAAATAGCTCATTTCTGGACGGAAGTTCGGATATAACGGATGATCTCGATGAGTTCGTTCGAGCGTTCGATGACGGTGCCGGAAATGACGAGTCTCGAAGTCTTACCGACACCCTTTTTCAGCTCGTCCGAAATATCGGCGAGGCGTTCAAACGCAGCACCGAGGTGTGTGGGCGTTTCCTTTAATGCAAGCTTATCATCGTCACCCCCCGCGCTGCCGCGAATTTTACGCGCGAGTTTTTCCATCCTCTCAAGTTTCTTCAAGTCTTCACGATTGAGCGCTTGCGCCGTCTGGAACGTCATGCGGAGTTGTCTTCCGAGTTGCGCGGTCTCGTCCGCGCGCTCAACCATCTCTTGATATGTCTCTTCCGCGTGGCGAATTTCGGCCTTATGGATAATCTCTGCGGCGGGCGAGCCCATCCCCGACGACTGCTGACTTGAAGTGCCGGATGAGGAGCTTTGCGCATCCGGCAAGTTCCTGATTGTCTGACCCACTGCCGAGGTAGAGAGGAGGAAGAGAGATGCGAGAATGATAAATTTGATTCTGATCATGCATGCCACCTCGGACGAGCCCTCTTAAAGCATTAAGGAACCGGATGTATGATCCGCTCAAACCAGCCTTGAGACACCCCCTCAGAGCGTTTTGAGTTGGACGATGAAGATAAGAGTTGTCCATCGTCTTAAGGATTTACGTCACCGAACTGAAAGATTCACTTGAGCCACTGTCGTCGCGCCGACACTTCAAGTCATACCTGAGAGTTGGAATACTCAAGGCACGGCAATCGGGTTATCGGGGGTGTTGATGTATTCATCGCCTTTTGAATTAGTCCGGGGTTTTCCTTCCTTCGAGAGACGCGTCACGGGCGTTATTTTCTCGGGCGGACGACGCGCTCCGGGTAGTGCTTTGAAAGTGATCTGACGCGGTTCGCGGCTGGTCTGAAGGCGGATGATGCGCGACCCGCTCCACTCTTCAGAGAGAACTTTAATTGAATATTTTCCGCTGCCGCCGGGGGCAATCTCACTCGGTTCGACCTTCACTACGCGCCGTTCAGCGTGACCGTCAGTGCGTCGGATTAATTCAAGTTCGATAGAGAGGTGCTCAAGCTTTTCCGTGCTGACATTTTTGAGCGTGCCCCCCAGAATGGCATTGGGTTTTCTGAGCATCGCCTCATCAACAAAAATCTGCACGTCGGGAGATGGCGTAAAGGCCGGCGGCGTCGGGTCGGGCTTTAATTCGGCTGATTCCTGTGCACGACGCGTGACGGATGATGATTGACAGGCGGTCGTGGACAATGCGGACAGCAAGAGTAGAAATGAAAGCCCCTGTATAGATAGAGACAAAACTTGATTCATTATTCCTGTACGCTCACCCATTTCGAATAATTAATCGAGAAAACTTATGAGGGCCGAATATGTTGTTAAAGTTACTATATCCAAGACTTGGCCCACACCGGCTAAAGTGATAATAGAACGACGTCGGCATTTCTGAATTACGCAAACGAACTACTGCTCGCGACCCGGAGGGGGGCCGCCTGTCACTTTTTCGATAAGTGCAATGAGGAACTCTTCCTCAGCCGTCCCGTTGCTGCGCAGCGTCGTCCATTCAGCGCCCATGACGCCATCACTGCGGCCTTCCACCCTTGCGTTGACCGAGATGTTTGTGTGAGCGCTGTCAATGGGCAGAACTTCGACAATAATCGTATAGCGCCCGCGCGTCCAATTCCGAAGGTCTGTACGAGGGACTTCCGCCAGTCTGTACAATTCAGATTCGGTGACCACAGACCCACGCGTGAAGGTATAAGGCTGCGAGATCATCAGACCTTGTGCGGGTTTCGAGACGGTGGTATCAATGATCAACTTCCTGTCCCGCATCAACTCTTCGACGGCTTTTCCCAACACATCGTTCGGGACGGAGAAGCGAAACGGGTTGGGGACGGGCGGGGGGACCACCGTGCGACCCTTGCCGAAATCGATGCCGCGCCCGGCGCCAGTGCTGACATTACCGCCGTTCACAGCCGGCACACGGTTGTTGCTGTTGTCCCTGATCCTTTCGTTCTGCTGATCGACACCCTTTTCCTGCGACTGTGCGGAGACAGTCGCCAAAAGAATCAGAAGCACCGGAATAAATAATTTCTTCATCGTTCAAGCCCTTTGAATGAGATGTCGCACCGCCGTTGTTGGTTGTTGCCGCAAGCGAACAATGGCGAGCATAAAGCAACGAACAGACGAATTCAAGAAGTGAATTCGAGAATGATTCTGGCACGGCTCGGGCAGATAATTCGGAGAATGTGAAAAGGTCAGGGCGACGGGACTTCTAAAGGTCCGGGCGTCGTGCCGACGTTGGCGTTACGAGTTCGCTCCCAATCGCGAAGCACGCGCACGCCGCGCTCGAAGTCGGCGGCGTTGTTGTAGAAATTGTGAGCCCCGTCGTTGCGCGAAGGCTCGCGCACGTAGAAAAGATAATCGGTCGGGGTAGGATTGATGGCCGCCTCCAGAGAGCGTGCGCCCGGAGAGGCAATCGGCCCCGGCGGCAGTCCACGAACTTTGCGTGTGTTGTAGGGGGAATCGCGCTCGACATCACTCAGGTAAACCTTTCCATCATTCTTCCATTTACCGGCCAGTTTCGAGGCGTAAATCACGGTCGAATCAATGCCAAGCGGCGTGCCGATCTTCAGACGGTTGTAGATCACTGAAGCGATTAACGGGCGCTCATCGCCGAGTTTCGCCTCGGTCTCAATGAGGGACGCGACGGTCACAATCTCGCGCGGAGAAAGATTGACGTTCACCCCGCCCCTCGCGCGAGCCGCCTCGAACGCCTGTCGGAATCGTCGAACCATCGTGGCGATTACTTCCTGCGCGCCGGTGTTTGGGGGGAAACTGTATGTGTCCGGGAAGAGATAGCCCTCGAGATTCTGTGCTTCCGGGTCCAGGTCACGAATCAAGCTCGTGTCATTCATCAAGGCGAGAGCATCATCCGCACTGCGCAGCTTGAGATCGGGGATGCGCGAGAGAAGTGCCGCGATATCCCAACGCGTCCATCCTTCGACCAACGTCAGACGGCTGAGTCGTTGCTCTCCTTCTTCAAGTTTCCGCAAAACCCCCAGCGGCGAGATGGGCGAAGGGAAGCGGTACTCACCCGCTTTGAGACGCGACGCGGCTCCGCTCACGCGCAGGTAGAGCCGGAGCACCCAGCCACGTCTGATAACGCCGCGGGTGGAGAGGTTTGAGATGATCTCGTCCGGCGTAGAGCCCCTCGGCACTTCGATGTATTGGTTTGCGAGGCCGTGCTGGAGAGGGGCGTGCAACTCTCGATACGACCAGAACAGGAAGCTCACCAGAGCGATTAAAATAAAAAGAATGGCCAGAAAAAATGCCCGCGTCCGTTTCATGGTTGTTTACGCTTTAATGTCTTGAATAAAGCTCCTCTGGTTCAAGTAGTTTCTGAAGTAAAAGCTTTCTCAGCTTCCCGCAGATAAATGTGTGAGAAAGTCACGTAAAATAATGGCCGCCGCTTCGCTGTCGAGACGTGATTTGATTTCACCTCTGCGGTAGCCCTCCTCTCGAAGCGCAGCCTCGGCCTCCTTCGAGGTGAGCCGTTCGTCCTGCAAGTGGACAGGGAGTTTGAGTGAGAGGCGCAGATTTCGCGCGATCCGGTATGCCTCTCGGGCCGCATCACCTTCAGTCCCATCGAGGCGCAGCGGCAAACCAATGACTAACGATTCGGCGTCAAACTGCTCGCACAGTTCAGAGATGGCAAGGAGCAGCCGTTTCCAGTTTGTGCGTTGCAGGGCTTGGAGGGGGCGTACGGTCAGACGCAGTTCATCGCAGACGGCGACCCCGACCCGTTTGGTTCCGAGGTCGAGCGAGAGGATGCGACCGGGGACTTTGGTTTCTTCGCCCGGCCCCTTTAGCTGTTCATCAAAGAATGGCATTTTGAATGAGCGGAGACGGTCGAAAGTATAACGCATACTCAGACTTTTAGCGCCACAGACGCTGCTTGCACACCATCTCGATGCTACTGTATCATCCGTCGCAAGCCGTGAGGTCTGCCGACGGCCGAACAGCCTGTCACGCTTATATTTGTTCAAGGAAGTTTTGAGGTAAAGAATGTCTTTCCGCAGCAAATTCCTTCTCGTAGTTTTCTCAGCCACGCTCGCGCTCTACGCGGTGGTCGGCGGCTGGATGTCCATCCGCGCACAGCATCAGCAAAACGATCCGGGCGCGCAGCTCAGGATTTTCGAGAGCGTCCTGAAGCACATCCAGGACGACTACGTGGACGAGCCCGACCTCAACAAAGTGCGTGCGGGGGCTCTGCGCGGGCTGGCTTACGGCCTCGACCCTTATTCCACATACCTGACGAGCGAACAGGTTCGGGACTTTCGTTCCGGGGCCGCCGCCACACAGGTCAACATCGGGGCTGAACTCTCACAACTCGCCTCGTACCTGTACGTCATTGCGCCACTCAAGGGCGGGCCGGCGGAACAGGCCGGCGTCCAGGCGGGCG
The DNA here is from genome assembly GCA_020199995.1 of Acidobacteriota bacterium. Classification (GTDB taxonomy): domain Bacteria; phylum Acidobacteriota; class Blastocatellia; order Pyrinomonadales; family Pyrinomonadaceae; genus JAIVJM01. The sequence continues at coordinate 10,305 of JAIVJM010000106.1, forward strand.
ACATCATTGAATACATCGACGGCAGGGCGACGCGCGACATCTCGCTCTACGACGCGCGTCAACTCCTCAACGGGACTCAGGGGAGTGAAGTCAAACTGCGCGTTCTGCGCGCGGGGACGAAGCCCTTTTTGGTGAGCGTCAGGCGTAGGATGGTGCAGGTCCCGGCGGCGGAGGGCCGCATGGAGGCGGGTCGCATCGGCGTCATACGTATCAACAGTCTCGCCGAAGGCGAATCCGCGGGCGTCAAAGCACGTCTTCAGGAGCTTCTCAAACAGGGGGCGCAGAAGGTCGTGCTCGATTTACGGAGTGTCGCCGGGGGCTCGCTCAACGAGGGAGTCAAGGTCTCGAACCTTTTCATCAGCGAAGGCGCGCTGGCGCAGACTCTAGGGCGCGGCAGCAAGGCCCTCAAGACGCTCGCGGCTGAACCGAAGTTGGCCGTCTTCAACGGCCCGGTCTCAGTCCTGATTGATCGCGGGACGGCTGGCGCGGCGGAGGTGGTGGCGTCCGCCTTCAACGAGCGGAAGCG
>JAIVJM010000107.1 GCA_020199995.1 Acidobacteriota bacterium
CATCACGACCCTCACAACTCCTACAGCAACGTTCGTGGCACGCCCTTTGTAAGGACTCCGACGTCAGACGCGTTCGCCGAGAACCGCCGGTCGGGGATCGCGACCGGCTGCCCAAGTAGGGGCACGACTCTTAAATTTCAAAACAGCGAGGAGTAAAATTCATGAAGGGTAAAACCACACCGCCTCTCGACGGGCCGGCGGTCATCCCGCGCTGGCTCCTGCGGCGCAGAGAAGTTAGCCACGGCGCGAAGCTCACTTACGTCAGGCTGCGCCAGCTAGCCGGCAGGGGGCGCGTGGCCACGGCACTCGTCCCCGCCCTCGCCCGGGAGTTGGGCGAGCGCGGGGCGGAGATCACGCGCTTCCTGGCCGAGCTCAGGGAGTGGGGACTCGTCGAGGCCGTGGCGGGGGGCGCGGGAGGCGGCAGCACTGCCCGCTGCTTCATGCCGTTCCACCCGTGGATGGATGAGTCAGCGCCTGAGGGAAAATCCGCCGGGGGCAGCGCCAGGCAACAGGAGGGGTGCTCGAGGTTCTCGTTCGAGGAGTGCTTTGAGTACGCGACGCACGTGGCAGAGAAGAGGGCCAATTCAGAGAGGCCGATTGACGAAGTGCGTGCACTGGCCGGGCGCTTCCGCAAGGGGGCGGACGACGAAGAGATCGCCGCCTGGTTTGCGGCCGAGGAAAAGAAGGATCGTGCGGAGGAACGGCCGAACGTCCTGTCCTACAAGAAGCAGACGGGGTAGGGGGCGGCGGGGTGGTCGCCCCGGCCGTCAACTTACATCGGGAGCCGCCCGGGCCGGCGCGGCGCGCCTACGGCGCCAAAGAGAGCGGCGCCCGTCACGCCGGCCTACCGCAGCCCGTAGAGCGTGAGGACGGCGGCCCACCCGCTCGACAGCATGTCGGGCGCGGTCTCGAATTCCCACCCGTAGGTGACATCATCTCGACGAAGTATTTGGCGTGGAGGAAGGCCTCGACGACGGGGCGCGTGTGTCGCAGCCAGTCGTCGTTGTGCGAGAGGTCGAACTCCAGCCCGGTGCCGCCGCGGGGTTATCGGTCATCGAAGCTCAAGTAGAAGGGGGAGACGAAAATGTTCGCTCAGGCCCCATGGGCTGTGCGGTCACGCGGCAGACTTGGTGCTGCCGTCCTCACCCGCGGCGCATCGGTGGACGGGTATGACGGTCAGTCGGCCCAACTCCCGTCCCAGTTCGGTCGGCGTCCTGATGACGCCGCTCCTCTGATCCCGGTCGCACTGCGGGCATCTCTTCAGGAGGACGACGCCGTGCTCTGCGGGCTCGTCGTCGAAGCCCAGCTTGCGTAAGGTCGGATCACTGTAGGTGGAGGCGAACCGCAGTCCCTCCGTCTCGGCGGACACGCGTGCGCCCGCGCGGGTGACGTTGACGGATTGGGGCACGGCACCGAGTTCGACGAGCTTGGCGAGGAGCAGCTTCTCTTCGGTGTCGGCGCGCCCTTCGGCCTCCTCGTGTTCGACCTTCTGTCGCTCGGCCCAGGCGCGCTCGGCCTGCACGCGTAAGTCCCCGCCGCCCGATTCAACATCTCCTGAGAAAGTTTCGTTCCTGCTCACGCCCTGTGCCCTCGCATTCGACATGATTGAAGGTTGATCCCTGACACCTTTTACGTCTCCGCGACGCTCATAGTTCGGAACGTAAGACGGGGACAAGAGATGACTGATTCACCGCGCACATGACCTCGTCGGCCAGGCGCGCGAAGAGCGCTGCGCCTGCGGAACCGGGGGCATAGAGCTGCACCGGCAGGTGACTGGCGCGGCAGGCGGCGATCTCGTCTCGACGGGTGATGACCGTTTTGAACATCGCTCTGAGCTGGCGCTCGGTCTGTCTGCGTAAAGTTCTGAGGTGTGTGCCCGGCTCAACTAGGTCGACCGCGAGAGCGAGTGCTTCAAGCCTCGGATGTGAGCGGTGCACCTCTTCGATCATTTCCGTCAGGCAATCAAGTCCGACGGGCGTGTCGTGCGAGCCGGTGACCGGCACGAGCACGTGGCTGGATGCGATGAGGCAGGCCGAGAGAATCAGTCCGAGTGAGGGCGGCGTGTCGATGAGTGCGTAGTCGAAAGAATCCGCGAGGTCTTCCACCTCAGCCTTGAGCCTTAGGATAGCCGTCGGCGCGACCCGCTCGAAGCGCGCAAACCGGATGTGGCCGGGGACGATCCCCAGGCGCTCAACAACGGTCGGGGAGACGACACCGCCGAGGGGGAACGTCTCTCCGGTGATACCCCCGGCACGGTCGGGGAGGCCGATGAGCGCGTCGGCGAGGGAAGAGTGGATCTTTTCGGGCGGCATGAAGTGGGCGGTCGCGTCCGCCCGCGGGTCACAGTCGACGAGGAGCGTGTTGTGGCCGCGCAGGGCGAACTCGGCGGCCAGACAGGCGGCGATGGTGCTCTTGCCCGCGCGGCTCAGACTAGCGATGGTGATGACGGCCTTCATCGGTCGGGAAAAGTGGCGGGGCTGCGAGGGGTTACCCCGAAGTGCCCATTACACACTTGGTGAGAAGAAGCGACGCCCCGTAGTGATCAGGCACGAGCCGCAGCGTCTGCATAGCCGCACCGAGCGCCGGCCCGCGCTCCCCGACAGCGAAGTGCGCGCGCGCCAGCAGATAGTGGGCGGTGGCGTCTTCGCGGCGGAGACTCACCGCACGGCACAGCTCTCCAACGGCCAAGTCGTGATGGCCCGCCGCGCCATGCACTACACCTAAGCAGAGGTGGAGGGTGCCCGCGTCCGGGCGCAGGGCCGTCATCCTCTGCAGCGCGTCGTTCATCTCGACCGCTTGGTTCATCTCGGCATAAGCGATCCCTAAGGCGAGGTGACCCTCCGCCCACTCTGACTCTAGCCGGATCACCACCCGGAAGTCCCTGGCCGCCCGCTCGTGCCGCCCGGCGTACATATGCGACATGCCTTGCTCGATCCGCTCCTTCGCCTGGGGCATGATGTCGTCTGCGTCTCGCCTTAGTCCCTTGCTTCCGACCATTCCGCGTAAGGACGATGCATAGTTCATGGCCGTAGATGGATGCGTGCTACTCCGGGTCATACGTTTGGAGTTCGACGGGTGTGGCACCCGCGGCTTTAACCACGTCGATGACCTTTTTAACTTCCACATATTTTAGTCTCGGAGACGCCTTCACAATTATCGCCCGGTCGGGCCGACCCTCCCCGCGCTCTTTGAGTGCCTGCTCCAGTTGCATGCGTAGATGGCTCACGTCGCCAACGGTGCCCGCATCCTGCGAATTGAGTCTCAGCACGCCGCCGTCATCCACCGAGACGATAAGTTGGTGTAAGGAATTCGGTGTCCGTGTGTCCGTTGGCGATATCTCCGGCCTGAACCGATGGGGCTTGTTGGCCTCCATGAGGGCCATGGCGGCTTCGGACTTCCGGGATTGCCTGTGCTCGGAATAGGTGCGATGCACGAGGATGGCGGTGATGGTGACGAGGCACGCCGCGCATACGTTCGCGAGTTTTTTCATCTTCTGACCTCCCTGGCAGGGACATAAAAACGCCGCCGCGAGAATCCGGAATCGCTCAGGCCCCTCCTCCTGCTTTCAAATGGCGACTCCGCAATCTGTGCCAAGGCGTCAACTCCGTTCCAGCACGCGCGGACGCTCCAGCCTTCGAACTCGAGCACGCCCTTGACGGTGCCCCGTACCAAGGGATCATCTTCGACGTAGAGGATCGTGGCGCAAGACATCTCCGCGTCCATACATAGAGAAAACGGTTAAAGAGGTGAAGGGCGTAGACTGTTCTGCTATTCTAATGCGTGATCCGTCTTTGAAATTCATCGGCAACGGCAAATGCGTGGCTCAACCCTCACATTCTGAGTGATGAGCGTCGCCGTCGAGCATAGAAGGTTCTGGCTCTCGGCAATTCAATCACGCGAACACATATTATTACCAGTTGGTAATAAATGCAAGGCTAAGGATGTGCCGTCTGTCCATGCAGGAGGGGATTCCTGATGGGCAGTGCACGTCCGAGGCCAGAACGACTTGCCGGAAAACTTTTACAAATTAGGTTGGCTCTTGGGCTTTCTCAAACAGAGATGCTTAAGCGGCTTGGGGCGGAGGACCTTATTGCGTATAACCAGATATCCAGGTACGAGTCAGGAACACGCGAGCCGTCGCTACTGATTCTTCTGCAGTACGCTCGTGTGGCAAATGTACTCATGGAAGCCCTTGTTGATGATGAATTGGATTTACCTGAACGGCTACCAAGCAAGGTAAAACATGAAGGGATCAGACGGGTCACTCCTTTCCGTAGAGGAAACCGCAGTTGAGGTCAAAGAGCATAGATTTAATTGACCCTGAGACGCGCAATGAGAGTACGGGAGAGGTCATGTTCGACCATCCGCATTCTCTCGCTCCGGTAATGCATTAACCAAGTATTCAATCAGCGGACGGTATATTGTGTTGTCTAAATGTTCTTTATAGGCTTCGCGGTAAGTTCCAGCGGTTAAGTGTTTCTCTACCCATTTGACCTCTTCGAGCAGCGTCCACAGGTTGTGTGTCGCGCGGTTGCAGAAGCCGCGCGTACCTGACGCTTTAAGCCCCCTCACGCCTTCGAACTGACACGCAGGACAAAGGCATGCCCGCAAAGTCCGCATCTCTTCGCGGCTGAGTTGTCTCCCCCTCCACGAGCCGAGTGCGGTAATGACGCGTTCGCCGCTGCCCGGCAGTTGGATGATCCCGCGTGCGGCGCGATTGCGCCAACCACTCGAGTCTACAGAATCGATTCCGATTAACATCGCGAGGTGTACGGTCGCCGTGCCCCCGATACCAAATACATGAACTTTCTTGTCAGCAAAGTCGCGCCGGAATTTTTTTAGGCCGTCCAAGATGTGTCTGTAGGGCATTGCTTTAGACGCCCGCAGCAGGTTAGGAACAATCGCGCCGAGCGCGATGTGCGGTTTAGCTGCCAACTGCGAGTGAGCTTTAATTCTAACTACGTATTCGTCGAGCACTCGACTGATGTGTGCGACCGGCACGTAGCCGTCATGCTGAAAACTACGGTTGACACGCATCGTTCTGTTCAGGCATAGCCTCTGCTCGGCGAAAGACATACTTGGAGTAGGGATGAAGTCCCGTGGGACGGGCTTCCAACATGGGTGCGCGTTCTCGACAAATTCCTCGTACTCTTTAACCGGTACGGTCTCTCCACGCGCCGAGAAAAAGAAGGCGCCATTATCAAGGAAGACATTTATATTCTTGGGTATTCCGAGGCTGGCATGTATACCTAACTCCATGGCGCGGCGTCGCTGAGCACGCTGGTGGTGAAAGTCCGCGTAGGAGATCATCACCGCCCTCAAATCGGGCAGGTGATATTGGGAGTCAGAATTCCAGACTCGGGGGCTAAGATTTTTAAGCGTGATGCCGGCTACGACATGCAATTTTGAAGTACATCCTCAGCGACTGAGAGTGAAAACATCTTCCGGCATGAGGCCTGATCAACCTCGCTTGGCGCTTGAGCGTGTAACAGTGCGTTCGAGCGATGTCAAGTCCTTTGCTCAATTCTGACTCTTCGACAGCGTTTATAGTTAGGGCCTATATGAGAAGCGCACGAAGGCTTTATAGCTGTTATCAGCACGGTGCAGCATGCGGCGGGGCGATTCAAAGGCAATATGTCGGGAAACCTCAAGAATAAGAAGGCGGCCCCGGTCCGCCGGTTGTTGCTGCTATCTTGTTCGCGGCGCAAGCGCCTGACGCGCAACCTCCTGCCTGC